>JAMPBI010000178.1 GCA_023666775.1 Alistipes sp.
ATTTTCCAATATACCGACGGCGTGACGGAAGCCACCAACGCGTCCCAGGAACTCTACGGCATGGAACGGCTTCATGATATCCTTGCCAAAAATACCGACAAATCGCCCGCGGAGCTTCTTCCGATCATAAAAGCGGATATTGACGCATTTGTATGCGACGCCCCGCAATTTGACGATATTACCATGCTCTGCGTGGAGTACCTTGCTTATCACTCTGACTAAACGCGGCTTTTGCGCTGCTATTCTCCCAAAGCCGCATGTACTTTATCCATGAGGATTTCCTCATCGATGGGTTTGACTACATAATCGTTCGCGCCGTTTGCCACGGCACGGATCACATGACTCTTGTCATTATTGGAGGTCAGGAAAAGAACGGGTACCGTTTTCAGATGTTCCGTCTCCCGAATGACTTTAAGCATTTCATAACCATCGATTTCCGGCATATCAATATCCAGAATGATCAGATCCGGCGTTCTGTCCTTCAAAAAGCGGAGCGCCCGGTTTCCAACGGAAAACGCGTGTAAATCATATTGTTCTCCCAATACCTTCGTCAGTCTTTTCAGTGTAATATTACTGTCATCTACCGCTACGATCATTTTTATCATATCTGCTACCTCGTTTCTATATTTTTTGTACTTTATTCATAACTGCTGCGCCGTTTCTTCTTCAAGCGTCCCCGCCTGCTTTTAACAGTTCGATAGCACGGTCCTCGTCAAAATCATCTTCGATCGCGATCAGCGCGTTTTTGACCAGCTCACGCACGGACGTTTCCAGCGGACTTCCAAGCCATGCTTTTAACCGTTCAACCGCTTTATCCGTTTCAAAATCCTCCAACAGATCCGCAACTTCGGCAAAATCCTGCTCTGTCAACCGCAATATTTCTCCGTCACATTCCGCCATGCCGTATTTATCGGTTTCTTCTCCGCCGTAAATATCAATAAATTTCTGAAATCCTTCCAGCGTTTTTTCCCAAAGCAAAAGCAGTTCTTCCCAATGTGTTTCCACATACTCCATGTTGCCCGCCTTGCTCTGTTTTTCATGTTCAAACGCCATGTCGGCAAGCATATCGGCTCCCAGGGTTCTTGCGTTTCCTTTCAGTCCATGTACCCAGATCGCGTAATCTTTTCCGTTCCGGTTTTCGATAAATTGACGCATTTCCTCCTGTTTCCCACGATCCCTGAGGAACATTTTCACAAGCTCCAGATACATTTCCTCGTCGTTTTTCGCAAGAGAAAGCCCGTTGGCAATGGAAATTCCATAAGAAAGATATTCTTCGTAATCATTCCCCGCAGGCTGTTCTTTTTCTTCCTGCCCGTCTTCCTCCGGTCTTTCGACCATATTTTCAGGAAGGTATCTTTCTACTGTCTGTTCCAGTATATCACCGTCGATCGGCTTCGTCAAAAAGTCGGCGAAGCCCTCCTTCAGATAGCCTTCCCTTGCTCCGGACATGGCGTTTGCCGTCAAAACGATCACCGGCGTATCCTCATTCGGAAAATCCGATAACTTTTGGATCTCGTGAAGCGTTTCAATTCCGTCCATTTCCGGCATCATATGATCCATAAAAATGATATGAAACTTCTCTTGTTTTATAAGCTCCAGACACCGTCTGCCGGAATCCGCCGTCGTGATCTTCATCTTCGTGCGTTTCAGCAGAGATTTAAATACGGTAAGGTTCATACTGTTATCATCGACCACAAGCACGCTTGCCTCCGGAGCGACAAAACTTTGCGATTTTCTGGAAAAACTTTTTTCCCGTTTCTTTTTAACCGTTTCAAAATCTCCGACAGGTTCTTCACATACAATCCTCTGCGGTA
The DNA here is from genome assembly GCA_023666775.1 of Alistipes sp. Classification (GTDB taxonomy): domain Bacteria; phylum Bacillota; class Clostridia; order Lachnospirales; family Lachnospiraceae; genus MGBC120314. The sequence goes on from JAMPBI010000178.1 coordinate 1,815, forward strand.
TCGTAACGGTAAATTCCGAACCTTTTCCGTACTCGCTTTCTACCGTCATTTCCCCGTCCATAAGTTTAAGCAGCGACATGGTTATGTTCATGCCAAGACCCGTTCCCTCGATGTTACGGTTCTTTTCCTCGTCCAACCGCTGAAAACTCTCAAACAGTTTTCCCATATCCTCCTGACGGATCCCCATACCCGTATCCTTAACGGATATGATCAGCGTCAGTTCCTCGTCGTCCTTTTTCTCATATGCCACCCGCATTTCAATACCGCCCTGAGGAGTATACTTAACCGCGTTTGTCAATAAGTTCGTCACGATCTGCTTAATCCTTACGTCATCTCCAAACAGCGTCCTTGGCAGCGTTTCATCGAGCAGAAAACGAATGCTCAGTCCCTTTTCCTGCGCCCGCAGGAAGATAATATTCCACAGATCCATCAGCAGGTTTTCCAGTTCATATTCCACTTTGACGATTTCCATTTTGCCGGACTCGATCTTTGACATATCTAAAATGTCATTGATCAGGAACAGAAGCGTCTTACCGGAACTTTGCACATTTGCCGCATAAGAAAGCAGCTGCTCGTCCTTACATTCCCTAAGGATCATTTCATTCATGCCGAGTACCGCGTTGATCGGCGTCCGGATCTCATGGGACATATTGGAAAGGAAGAGACTTTTCGCTTCATTTGCCCGGACAGCCTCGTCCTTGGCTTTTTCATATTCTCTGTTCAGCTTCTTGATCGTATCCAATGCCGTCTTCGCGTCCCGGAGTTCATTCAATTCCGTAACGTCTTCCATAACTACGACAACCGACTTTTCGCCGTCGCTATGAATGTAACTTGTCGTCAGGGACAGATTTCTGGTTTCGCCTTCCAGCATATAGTCAACCGGCATATTGCTAACCTTGTCTTTCTCGTAAATCGTATCCAATATCACTTCATTGAAGTCGTCCGTTCCTTCTCTCGTCAGAAACACATTGATGAAAGAATTGCCGATATCCTCCTGTGTAAGTCCAAGGATACGTTCCGCCGCCGGATTGAGCATGGTGATCTTCCCCTTCATGCTGATCACCATAACGCCTTCCAACAGATTGGTTACGATCTCTTTGTATAAATTCTTATAATCATTCTGCTCCAGCATATGTATTATATCTCCTTGCGTATTTTCAGAATATTCCGCCCGTCTTTGTATTCGTAAGTGATCTCATCCATATTTTTCTTGACGATATAAATGCCAAGTCCGCCTATTTCCCGTTCCTCTGCCGACAATGTTACGTCCGGATCGTCTCTGGAGAGCGGATCGTAAGGTACGCCCTGATCGATAAATGTGATAATGACCGAAAGCGGCTCCTCCACTACCTCCACACGCACCGTCGCCGGTCCGATCTCCGGGTGATATGCGTAGTGGACAATATTACTGAACAGTTCATCGATCGCAATGTCAATCTGCACCTGCGCCTTCATGGAACAGCCAAACTGTTCCAACTGACTATCAACAAATTCCGTAATGACCGGAATGCTTTCCAATACTGCATCAACCGTTAATTCCTTCATATACCGCTCCTAACCTATTCTATATTCAGAATATCCAAAAAGCCCGTAAGTTCAAAAACTTCGTGAATGTTTTCATTAACATGGCAGATTACCAGCTTTCCGCTGCCGCGCTTCATAAACGCTTTATGCGCTCCCAACAGAACGCGCAGTCCCGCCGATGAAAGGTATTCCAGCCCCTGAAAATCCAATATCAGCTTCTCCGCCTCCTCAATCGTCTCATTGATCTGCGCCTCCAGCTTTGGCGCGGTCGTCGTGTCAAGCCTGCCAACCGGCGTTAGTGTGATTTCCTTCCCGTTTACCGTTTTCTCAATATTCATCGTATCTCCCTTTCCCTTTCTTATTGTTACAGTTTTATTATAACATGACTTTCTTCATACCACTAGGGGGAATTTGATTGGTTTACAATGTAAAAAGGCTCCCGAGAAGATCTCGGAAGCCTTGATTTTACTGAATCTTTTCATTTATATGAATTGCCTAATCACTGTTTAGGCAATCCGATTCTTATAATTTTATTTCAATCATCTTCTGGCAAATTCATAGAGATACGATAAACTATATTATTGGTGTTTCCCTCTACTACTATATATCTTGTATCTGACAGCATTTTAAAATATCTTCGCACTGTCGCAGCAGACTTTCCAGTGATCGTTTCAGCCTCTTTAGGAGTGATTTCTCCATGTTCTTCCATAAAGCTAACAATTATACTGACTTTATTATAATCTTTTTTATACAAAATGATGAAACTCCTCACTTATGTAACTAAAAAAAGAATGAAATAATCGCTACTATGATACTAATCACCGTAATTATACACGAAACAATTGTAATTTTATTACTTCTTTTTGAATGTGTACTCGCAAAAAGTATTGCTTCTTGTGAATCATCAAGGAATTTGTCCATTTCTGAATATTCATTATACGCAGATTCGAACAATTTATATCTCTCATCTTCATCTATCTCATTTTTAACTTCTGCTTCTTTTGCTACTTTAAAAGCGTTTTTAGCTTTCAATTCTAATCTATTCAGCTCTGGTAAAAACTTTCCGTTATCCGCTAATCCTAAATCAATATCCTTGTATTCGTTTCTAAATCCAGATACCTTTTCTTCCATAGAAATGCACAAATACTTATAGCAATCTAAAATAGCCCTTTTTGAATGGCTCTCTGCCGCCGATATGTCCTTGTCACCCTTTTGCAATTTATAACGTGACAAATGGGTAAAGATTGAACGTATCTCATTAAATATTTCTATTGGATATTCATTGTCCCTTACCTCCAATTCTGCAATAAAGGGAGCTATAATATTTTGGTATTGCCAATATATTTTTTCTTCAATATTATTTATTTCCATATATCTTTCACCACCGTATAATAACATTATAACACCTACTAAAACAAATACTCGTGACAAATCTTCAATCACGAGTATTTGTTGTTACACTCCAAAAAATTTTTTGCTCTTTTTCTCTAAATCCTCAGCTGTCCGTATTTTTCTCCTTGCTAGCAATGGATTCCCACGACCAATAATTCCATACCTATGTCTTTTGGAGAATAATAATTTAGAATTATTTCGCTTTTCTATCCAAGAACGTTCCTCTTTTGTATCCATATTAACTAATCTCTCTATAGGAATACCAATGACACGCTCTATATTCATTTTTGTTTTTTTTGATATAGTATACATTTTTTTACCCCGAGTAAAATACTCATATATGCGATTGCAACATATCTTTCTTAAATCCTCAAATAAAATTTTAAGACATTATAACATATCTGTCAATCTGTTTTTTACAAGAAATCGCACAATATTCTTTATTATAATGTACTTTTTAAAAGAATATATGCTACTTGTTTTTGGTATATATTATGCAAATGCGAGATTTTATTAATAAAGCCACGCCCCCAATAACTACAATTTGATAAAAAAGGGGACTTTCTAAACCACTTAGAAAGTCCCATAAAATCCAACTTTTTATCAATTACTCAATAATAGAAGCAACCCTGCCAGACCCTACAGTCCTGCCACCCTCACGGTTCGTAGGGAATGAAAGCATAGTGTTTTTTCATGTATTTTGG
>JAMPBI010000179.1 GCA_023666775.1 Alistipes sp.
CGTTACCATCGCGACGAACATGGCGGGTCGTGGTACGGATATCAAACTTGACGAAAAGGCTGTGGAAGCAGGAGGATTAAAGATTATCGGTACGGAACGCCATGAATCGAGACGTATCGACAATCAGCTCCGCGGACGTTCCGGACGTCAGGGCGATGTGGGTGAATCACGTTTCTACATTTCGCTGGAAGACGATCTGATGAGATTGTTCGGTTCGGAGAGGCTGATCACCATGTTTCAGGCGTTAGGCGTATCCGAGGAGGATCAGATCGAACATAAAATGCTGTCTTCCGCTATCGAAAAGGCGCAGAAGAAGATCGAGACAAATCATTACGGTATCCGAAAAAATCTGTTAGAGTACGATCAGGTTATGAACGAGCAGAGAGAAATCATTTACGGCGAGCGCAGAAGAGTTCTCAACGGAGAAAACATGAGAAACTCCATTTACAAAATGCTCACGGATTTTGTGGATAATACGGTGGATTCCTGCATCAGCGACGAGGTTTCTTCCGACGCGTGGGATTATCAGGGATTAAACGAGCTGCTGCTTCCGGTGATTCCTTTGCCCGCTTATATTAAACCGTCGCCGGATATTAAGAAAAAGGCGGAATTAAAACAGGCGATCAAGGAGAAGGCGGTAAAACTCTATGAGGCGAAGGAAGCGGAATTTCTTGAGCCGGAGCATATCCGTGAACTGGAGCGTATTATTCTGTTAAAGGTTATTGACCGCAAGTGGATGGATCATATTGACGATATGGACCAACTCCGTCAGGGAATCGGGCTTCAGGCATACGGACAGAGAGATCCGGTTGTCGAGTATAAGATGAGCGGTTATGATATGTTTGAGGCGATGACGGCGAATATTCAGGAGGAAACCGTCAAGACCCTTCTTCATGTGAGAGTGGAGCAGAAGGTTGAGAGGGAGCAGGTTGCCAAGGTAACGGGAACCAATAAGGACGACACGACGGTAAAGGCGCCTGTAAAACGCGCCGACAAGAAGGTTTATCCGAATGATCCGTGTCCTTGCGGAAGCGGAAAGAAATATAAACAATGCTGTGGAAGGCTTGGCTAGGACAGGCTTAAAAGCGGCAGTATATAAAATTTAGAGAGATGGGGTGATTTAATGGTAGAACTGGATCAGTTTAAATACAGAATATCCACTTATACACAACCATTAGAGAAATTGAGGGATTCACTTTGACTTAGCGAATAAGAAAAAGCGGGTTGAAGAAATTGAAATGAATATGGAAATGCCGGGTTTCTGGGACGACCCGGAGGCTTCCCAGCAGATGATGAAGGAGCTGAAAGGACTGAAAGGCGCCATGGAAGGATATGAGCAGCTTTCCGGGTATGTGAATGACGCTCTGGAATTTATCGAGATGGCGGAGGAAGAAAATGACGCCGCGTTGGTGCCGGAGATCGGTACGCTGCTGGACGAGTATGAAAAACTTTACGACGAGATCATGATCGGAACTCTGCTTGCGGGACCATACGACAGGGACGGGGCGATCCTCACTCTTCACGCGGGCGCGGGAGGAACAGAGAGCTGCGACTGGGCGTCCATGCTTTTGCGTATGTATACGAGGTGGGCGGAAAAGAAAGGTTATACGGTAGATACGCTGGATTATCTTGACGGCGACGAGGCGGGCGTTAAGTCCGTAACCATACAGATAAACGGTGAAAACGCGTATGGCTATCTGAAATCGGAACACGGAGTCCACCGTCTTGTGCGGATTTCTCCGTTTAACGCCGCGGGAAAACGCCAGACTTCCTTTGTGTCCTGCGACGTAATGCCGGATATTGAAGAGGATCTGAATATTGATATCAATGAGGACGATCTGCGGATCGACACATACCGCTCCAGCGGCGCGGGAGGACAGCATATCAATAAAACGTCTTCGGCGATCCGTATCACCCATATTCCTACGAATATAGTCGTTCAGTGCCAGAGCGAGCGTTCCCAGCACATGAACAAGGATAAGGCAATGCAGATGTTAAAGGCAAAGCTGTTTATCCTGAAACAGCAGGAAAATGATGAAAAAATGGCGGGTATCCGGGGAACCCAGATGGATAACGGCTGGGGAAGCCAGATACGAAGTTATGTTTTACAGCCATATACAATGGTAAAAGACCATAGAACAAACAAAGAAATCGGTAACGCCCAGAGCGTTCTTGATGGAAATATAGATTCATTTATCAGTGAGTATTTAAAATGGCTCAGTGTAGGTGGAAATCAGGAGGAATAAGTATGGCGGATTATATTAAACCGGTGGTGTTAAAGTTAGGGTCGGAAGAGTACGGCGTGGATATCAGCCTTGTCAACGCGATCGAACAGTTTCAGCAGATCGTTCCGGTCCCAAATTCGGTGGCGTATATTAAAGGGATCATCAATCTCCGCGGAGAAGTCATTCCCGTGTACGATTTACGCAAGAAATTTAACATGCCTGCATATGATGGAAGTAACCAGGACCGCAAGCTCGTTGTCGTAAAACTGGCGGAGGTTTCCATTGCGTTAGACGTGGACGGTGTTTCGGAAATCCATGATTTTTCGGAAAAAGACATTGTTCCGATGCCAAGGCTGGCGTTAAATGACGAAACAAGGTTTTTTAAACGCGTTGCCAATGTGGACGGAAGACTGATCATCTTAATGGACGTGAACCGGCTGTTAAGTGAGGAAGAACTGGATAACGTAAAAAAAATGAAAGAGGATATGGAGTAATATGAAGACCTTTGAGAGGGGTGCGGGCATTTTAATGCCGATCAGCAGTATGCCTTCACCTTACGGAATAGGAACCATGGGCAGGGACGCCTATGAGTTTGTTGATTTTTTGAGAGAATGTAATCATAAGTACTGGCAGGTTCTACCCCTTGGTCCTACCAGTTTTGGCGACAGCCCGTATCAGGGATTTTCTACATTTGCGGGGAATCCGTATTTTATCGATCTGGAAACGCTGATCGAGGAAGGATTGCTGAAAAGAGAGTATGTCGCGGGTTTTGACTGGGGTAATGACGCGGCGAACATCGCTTATGATAAGATTTATCAGTCCCGTTATATTGTACTCCGCGAGGCGTACAAGAACAGCGGACATAAAAAAACGCCGGAGTACATGGCTTTTTTAAGTGAAAACGCGGACTGGATCGAAGATTACGCGTTATTTATGGCGGTAAAGCAATATTATAAGGACGCCGACTGGTCGTTGTGGGATAATGATATTCGTTTCCGTAAACCGGAGGCTCTGGAAAAATATACAAAACTGCTTTCCGACGATATTGATTTTTATAAGTTCTTACAGTTTAAGTTTTTTGAACAGTGGGATAAATTGAAAAAATATGCCAACGACAAAGATATTGAGGTGATCGGGGATATCCCGATCTATGTGGCGTATGACAGCGCGGACGTGTGGGTAAACACCAAAGAGTTTGTGCTGGATAAGGATCTTATGCCGACCGAGGTGGCGGGAGTACCGCCGGACGCGTTTACCGATCTGGGACAGAAATGGGGCAACCCGTTATACGACTGGGAGAAGATGGAGCAGAACGGATTTGCGTGGTGGAAAAAGCGTATGGCGGCAGCGGCGCAGATGTATGACATTATCCGGATCGACCATTTTCTCGGCGTGGTGAAGTATTATACCATTCCGGCAGACAATCCAGACGCCAGGGAGGGCGAGTACAGGAAAGGTCCCGGCAGGAAACTTACCGATGTGATCAATCAGGCGATCGGGGACAAGAAGCTGATTGCCGAGGATTTAGGTGTGGATATTCCGGAGGCGACCAGACTTTTAAATGATAATAATTATCCGGGAATGAAGGTTTTGGAATTTGCCTTTGGCGGAGATCGTAAAAACACCCATCTCCCTTACAATTATACGACAACGAACTGTGTTGTGTATGGCGGAACCCATGACAATGAGACGCTGATGGGTTATTTTAACGATAAGGGCGACTGGGAACTGGGATATGCTTTTGATTATCTGGACACAAGGGACAGAAGGAAAATGGTTGACCAGGTGTTCCGTCTTGCTTACGGCAGTATCGCCAATGTGGTCATTTTTCAGGCGCAGGATATTTTAAAACTGGATAACCGCGCGCGTATGAACTTACCGTCCAGTCTCGGAAATAACTGGAAGTGGAGATTGTTAAAGGGACAGCTCGGCGTGCAGCAAAAGCAGGATTTAAGATATCTTGCGAGCGTGTTTGGAAGAGAAATACAGAGTAAGTAAGAATAATAAAAGGAAAGGGATACGCGTGCGTGGGTGCGGAGGCGTGTCCCTTTTTTATTATGGTCCCAGTATTCCCTGAACGGCAGACAGCGGGAGTAACGGGGTGTATTCCGGATTGCTGCCGATACGCCATTTGCCGTCGTTGCATTTTATGACTTCCATTTTTGCCGGCAGACGAGAATCAAGACCGATGGCAAGATAATATATAATACTGTGTGTATCGTCAACTGATACGGCGACAGGACATATTCCTTGGAAAGGAACGCCTGCGTAATAAGAAGAATTTCCGCAAAGCGTACCGTCTATCATCTTATAACGAGGGTAAGGATTTAAAGTTGTGGCGTCGCTAAATAAAGCGTTATATATTTCCCGGTCAGAGTTATAGCCCGAGAGAGTAATATCCACATAGGCGTCGGTGATGTATCCGGTCAGCGAGTTCTCGTCCACGGCAAGAGCCGGGTCGATAGGGCAGTATCCTTTCGGCTTATCGAGAGAAGTAGCTCTTTCTTCCAGCACGACGAAAGGTTCATCGGTTGTTGTAAAATCATTGGGAAAGGCAAATAGACGCCGTATAATAAATTCTTTCATGGCAGCGTCAATATCCTCGCCTTCACTATGTCCGCTATAGTCTTCAATCAGGGAAATGGTACTGTTTTCATCATTGAAGCTGTAAAACGATAAATGTGTTGTATTCTGTATCGCTACATAATTTTCCCAGTAATTGGTATTAAAAGATTTGTCAGCCTCTATCCAGATATTGGGAACCGATTCAAAATGGTTATCCGTAGCGATAAAATCCGGATCGGGAGATCTCAATTCACCGGGAACGGTTTCGTCCGGCAGAAGGCGCGTGATCGAGCCGTCTTCTTTGATGGAGTAAACCGAAGCGGCGTATAGCGTTTCTCCGTTTTCGGAATACGGGATCCGGTAAATAAATTTGTCTGCATTTCGTTCAAAGGTCTTCTCTAATTGTTCGGGCGTTACGTCGATATGTGTGCCCAGCTCGGAGACAAAGCCGCCGGAGAAAAGCGGAGTCTCGGATATCAGGTTCATATTTTCGTCGAATAGCCGAATGACAAATTCACCGCTTAAATGATTGGTATTTTCCGGCAGTATATGATAATACGCTTCGGTCATGAC
>JAMPBI010000017.1 GCA_023666775.1 Alistipes sp.
TGATCATGGACCGCTGGATCGCGACGCAGAAAGAGTATGAGAAGAAGGACGTTAAGACCGTTTATTATATGTCCATGGAATTTTTGATGGGACGCGCCCTCGGCAACAATATGATCAATCTGTTGTGCTATAAGGAAGTCAAGGAAGCGTTGACGGAGCTTGGGCTTGATATTAATGTGATCGAGGATCAGGAACCGGACGCAGCGCTGGGTAACGGAGGACTTGGACGTCTTGCGGCATGCTTTTTGGATTCGCTTGCAACCCTTGGATATCCGGCATACGGCTGTGGTATCCGTTACCGTTACGGTATGTTTAAGCAGGAGATCAAGGACGGTTATCAGGTAGAAGTTCCGGATAACTGGCTTGTAAACGGTAATCCGTTTGAAATGAAGCGTCCGGAATACGGCGTGGAAGTCAAGTTCGGCGGATATGTGCGTTCTTATATCGACGAGACGGGAAGAACTCATTTCGTGCATGAAAACTATCGTTCCGTACTGGCGGTTCCGTATGATATGCCGGTTATCGGATATGGCAATAATGTGGTAAACGCGCTGAGGATCTGGGACGCGGAACCAATGCAGCATTTTAACCTGGATTCCTTTGATAAGGGCGATTACCATAAGGCGATTGAAGAGGAGAATCTTGCGAAGAATATTGTTGAGGTATTGTATCCGAACGATAACCATTACGCGGGCAAGGAACTTCGTTTAAAGCAGCAGTATTTCTTTGTATCGGCTTCCGTGCAGAGAGCGATCGCCAAATACAAAGAAAAGCATGACGATATCCGTAAATTACATGAAAAGGTAATATTCCAGCTCAATGATACCCACCCGACGGTAACGGTTGCGGAGCTGATGAGGATCCTTATGGACGAAGAAGGTCTGGAATGGGACGAGGCATGGGAAGTGACAACCAAGGCGACCGCGTACACAAATCATACGATCATGGCGGAGGCGTTGGAGAAATGGCCGATCGAACTGTTCTCAAGACTGCTTCCTCGTGTATATCAGATCGTTGAGGAGATCAACCGCAGATTTGTGGAGCAGATCAAGCAGGTATATCCGGGAAATCAGGATAAGATTAAGAAGATGGCGGTTATCTACGACGGACAGGTTAAGATGGCTCATCTTGCCATTGTCGCAGGCTGTTCCGTAAACGGCGTTGCGAGACTGCACACGGATATTCTTATGAAACAGGAGTTAAAGGACTTCTACGAGATGTTCCCGGAGAAGTTTAACAATAAGACAAACGGTATTACACAGCGTCGTTTCTTACTGCATGGAAATCCGCTGCTTGCGGAATGGGTAACGAATAAGATCGGCGACGAGTGGATCACGGATCTGTCGCAGATCAAGAAACTCGCCGTGTATGCGGACGATGAGAAGTGCCAGCAGGAATTTATGCAGATCAAGTACCGCAATAAACTCCGCGTTGCGGAATATATTAAGAAATATAACGGTATAGACGTTGATCCGCGTTCCATCTTTGACGTACAGGTAAAGAGACTGCATGAGTACAAGAGACAGCTTCTGAATATTCTGCATGTTATGTATCTGTATAATAAATTAAAGAGAAATCCGGGCATGGATATGTATCCGAGAACATTTATCTTCGGCGCGAAGGCGGCGGCAGGCTACAGAAGGGCAAAACTTACGATCAAACTGATCAATAATGTCGCGAATGTGATCAACAACGATAAGTCCATTAACGGTAAGATCAAGGTGGTATTTATTGAAAACTACCGCGTATCCAACGCGGAAATACTGTTTGCCGGCGCGGACGTGTCCGAACAGATTTCCACGGCGTCAAAGGAAGCGTCAGGAACCGGTAACATGAAGTTTATGTTAAACGGCGCGCTTACGCTGGGAACCATGGACGGCGCCAATGTTGAGATTGTGCAGGAAGTTGGCGAGGAGAACGCGGTTATCTTCGGTCTGTCTTCCGATGAAGTAATTGCTTACGAGCAGAACGGCGGATACAATCCGATGGAGATTTTCAATAACGATCAGGATATCCGTGAAGTGCTTATGCAGTTGATAAACGGTTTCTACTCACCGGAGGATCCGGATCTGTTCAGGGAACTTTACAATTCCCTTTTGAATACGCAGAACAGCGACAGGGCGGACACATACTTTATTTTAAAGGATTTCCGTTCCTATGCCGAGGCGCAGGAAAAGATCGAGAAGAAGTACAGGGACGAAAAGGGTTGGGCGAAGTCCGCAATACTTAATACGGCTTCTTCCGGTAAGTTCTCTTCCGACAGAACAATCGAGGAATATGTTAAGGATATCTGGAAACTTGACAAGGTTACGGTTACGATGGAAGAAGACGGCGATGTGGTAACGGCGGTTAAGAGGTTAAAGTAGTTTTCACGGAGGTGAGTATATGCGGACAAAGCTGATTGCGTTAGTTGTTATCGTTATTGCTTGTTTTGGTTTTACCATAGGCATATATTTTATTTCAGGAAGAAACGAAAACCGGATACAGAACCCTACGGGTTATCCGTCCGACGAATTGGATCAGCCGCAGATAATGTATAACGACACGGTATATTATTATTACGCTACAGGAATTGATAAGGAAATACCGGACGATTTTAGCGAGGTTGGCTCAATAAAAGCGTGTGACAATGAGAACATTCCGGGTGAAAACTTTACCGGAGCGAGGGTTGAAATCGGGAAAAGGGTGTATGCGTCAGAGGAAGAAGAATATTTATATATTGAATTTGACTCGGGGTATGCAAAGTTTTATACGCAGTATCCGGCGGATCTCAACGTAAAAAGTTCTTCAATAAGGTAATGTAGATTGAACGGCGGCGCCTGCTTTATGGGCGTTGCCGTTTTGTATAATCGGAGAAACCATGAAACAAAGATTAAAAAGGAGCGTTTTATATTTGCCGTCTATGCTTTTGGTATGTCTGCTAATGTCCGCTTGTGGGACGGAGAAAATGCCGTGGCAGGAGCCGGAGCTTGTGAATGAGACGCCGCCCCATATCCTCGACGAAACGGAGACGGCAGAAGATATCTTGGACGAAACGACCGCGGCAGAAGAGGAAACGACGCAGTCTGCGGAGGAAGAACGGGATAATCCCACGATCGACGGTGACCGCTGGAATAAACTTGACACGGTTGCGGCTATGGAAGATAAAGCGGAGCTTGCCAATAGCGGAAACATGATCGAACGGGAAGGGTATGTGGTATTTTCCTGCATGGAGGTACAAGCCGGTAAAGAATGTTTTTTTGTCTGTCCTTCCGGGGAGATCCATCTGGTGTATTATGATGAAAAGAAGCAGTATATAAGCGGGAGGGCTTCCGCGTCCATAGAGGGAGAGTTTCTGGAAATGCCGAACGGTTGCAGGTATATTACGGTATCTATGGAGAAAGAAGCCGTAAACGACAGTTTTCTGGTACAGGAGGGAGACAGCGTTTTCTTTGTGGAAGAGGGGAGGACATATTCTTCCGTGAAGAAAGCGGTGGAGCAGATTGAGACGGAGGGGATTGTTGTTATTTTTCCGGGCGTTTATAAAGGTAATATAAAAGGCTGGGGGAAGAATGTTATTTTATACGGAACGGATAAACAAGCCTGTATTATAGAAAATACATCTTCAAGTTATTACGCGCCGCCTCTTGAGATTGCGGCAGGCTATGTTAAAAACCTCACGATCCGGGCGGTGGGTACGCCACCCGCGGATACGTCTAAGGCGGGAGCGTATGCGGTTCATGTAGAGGACGATATATTGTATGAAAACAGGCTTACTTTTGAGAATTGTGAATTGTATTCCGATTTTAATTCGGCGGTAGGAATGGGAATGAGAGGCGGCTGCGAGGTGGAATTTATCAATGTGCGCATGACGGGACTGGAGAACGGATTGTTCTGCCATGACGGCGCTTACACGAAGTATGCGGGTGTTCAGAATTTAAGCCTGACGGACTGTGTTATTGAGGGAATGAAAGGAGAGTGCGCCATTCGTTTTGATTCTCAGGGAACGCCGGGGTCGGAAGTTCATTTGTTATTTGTCAACAATATATTGGTGAATGACCGTTCAAAGAATGTGGATAACCTTGTCCATACGCAGAATAACGGTGGAAAAGGCACGGAGGAAAACTGGCGGCAGTTAAAGCAGTTTTATCTCGATGAAGGAAGCAGACAGAATAATGTGGACGCGCTGAACTATTAAGAATGATTTTTGTTCGAGATTGCCAAAACGATAAAGAGCAATTATAATATATTTAAGATTGGAAGGTGATAGTATGAGTGATGTTTTCAATAATGAATTGTTTGAAGCGTTCGCGTCGGCGTCGGATAACGTATACATTTATGTATGTGACATGAAGACGGATATTTCCCGCTGGTCGAAGGCAGCCGTGGATTATTTCGGGCTGGAAGGGGAGTACATAGAGGACGCGGCAAATGCATGGGCAAAGCATATACATCCGGACGACCTGACGATTTATACGGACGATATCACAGGCGTATTTTCCGGTACCAAGAAATATCATGATTGTCAGTACAGAACGCGGAACGCGTCGGGAGTATATGTGTGGGTAGAGTGTAAGGGCAGCGTGATCCGGGACGCGCAGGGAAATCCTATTATTTTTGCGGGACTTATGACAAGAATAGACGGACAGAGCAAATACGATTCCCTGACCGGACTTTTGACAACGCAGGAGCTGCATTATTTCGACTTTGCCTCGCAGCCGGGGATCGCGCTGCTCATTGGCATGGACGGATTTCGGAAAATTGTGAGCAATTACGGATATAATATCGGCGATGAGATATTGATTAAATTTTCCAGAAAGATCAGTGATTTGTGTAAACCGGAATGGAGGGTGCTGCGGTTTGGCGGAGACGAATTTCTTATTATTGCCTTTGCGTCCGATTTACAGGAAATGACGGATCTTTATGAGAAGATATGCAGGGAAACGGATATTGTAAATCTGGAGGACGGGAGAAAGGTCGGGATTTCCATATCGGCGGGCGGAGTATTTTTCCCGCAGGACGCGGATACCAGGGAAAGTCTTATCAATAAGCTGGAACATTCGCTGGAATATGCCAAAAATAACCGGAGAGGAAATCTGGCGTTTTTCTCGGAGGAGATTGCCGCGAAGCATGAGAGAGGACTGATTTTGCGGGAAGACCTGAAGCAGTGCGTTAAAAATGATTTTAAAGGATTTGAACTGTTTTTCCAGCCGTTCATCAATCCGAATACCGGAACGATTGCGGGCTGTGAATGTCTTCTGCGCTGGAAGGGAGAAAGAATCAAAGATTCCTATCCGATGGAGTTTATTAAAGTGTTGGAGGATTACGGCGATATCCATGATGTGGGCTTCTGGGTCATGGATCAGGCAATCCGGCAGCAGGCGGCATGGCGCGATACATACGGAGAATTGCAGTTGAGCTTTAACGTATCCTATCAGCAGTTTTTGGACGCGGATTTTGTGGAAAAGGCGATTTCCTGCGTGGAAAAACACGGAGCTAATCCGCAATCCATCATTATAGAACTTACGGAGAGCTGTCAGGTAGAGGATCCGAAGGAACTTGCCGCCATATTTGGCAGACTTCGGGATAAGGGCTTTAAGATAGCGCTGGACGATTTCGGAACGGCGTATGCCTCGATGGAGATGTTAAAATGGCTTCCGGTGGATTACATTAAAGTGGAACATTCTTTTATCAGGGAGCTGGCGCAGCCGGGACATGACGTCGATTATGTGATCGTTGACAGCCTGTTGGAAATGTGCAGGCGCTTAGGATATAATTCGATCATTGAGGGCGTGGAGAATGGTAAGGTGGCGGATATCGTGGGAGAACTGAATGCCACGCTGCTGCAGGGATACCATTATTCACGTCCTGTCTGCCGGAGCGACTTTGAAAAACTGCTGGACGAAGACCGGAAGGATTTCCCCGCATAATCATTAATGCCTGCGCATAATATGTAACAACCATATTTGTGAGGAAATTCACATTGAAGAGTTACATTGAGGAGCGGGCAATTCAGATTGCTGAATACATTATTGCGAATAAAACTACCGTGAGGCAGACGGCGAAGAAATTTGGTGTGAGTAAAAGCACCGTACATATGGACGTAACCTCACGTCTGCCAAGGATCAATCCCGGGCTTGCCGAGGAAGCGAAAGAAATCCTTGCGGTCAATAAAAGCGAACGGCATATTCGTGGCGGAATGGCAACGAAAGAGAAATATTTACATAAACATTAAATATGGAAATATATCTTGCATAAAATCGGCGGAAATGTTAATATTTTTAACTATAAAGGCATATATGCCGGTTTATGGAGGATAGAATGATTAATTTGAAAAAATTGACTTTACTTGCCGCGATGGGCGCAATGTGTCTGGCTGCTGCGGCATGCGGCAAAGAAGATAAGGGAAATGACGCGGTGATCACACCGGATAACAGCGGAACCAATAATGTGGTCAATAACGAGACGACATCTGCCGTGAACGAGGGCGGCTATAAAAACGATGTCAGCGTAAAGGATATTGAGGCGGCTGTCGCCGAGGCGCTGGGAGAAAATTATTTTCCGAACGTTGAAGTTGAGACGTTGGAAGGTCTGGGGATCACGGAGGATATGTATGACGAGTTTATCTACAAACAACCGATGATCAGCGCGAATGTAGATACTCTGATCGTTGTCAGGGCGAAGGAAGATAAAGTTGCCGAGGTGGAAGCGAAATTAAACGCGTTCCGTGACATGAATATCAACGATTTAATGCAATACCCGATGAATTTGACAAAGATCCAGTGTTCCCGCGTAACTTCGATGGGCAATTATGTAATGTTTGTGCAGTTTGGCGGAGGTCTTGGCATGGACGCGACCGACGCGGCGATCGCGGCGTCGGATAGGGAATTGACGGAAGATGAACTTGTTCAGATCGAGATGGAAGTAATTGACGAGCAGAATGATATAGCGCTTGAGGTTATCCGAAATATGATCGTGGGATAAAAGATGACCGGAGAACAGTAAAATGGTTTTTAGTAGTATTCTGTTTTTATTTCGATTTCTGCCAGTTGTATTATTGTTGTATTTTATAGCACCAGGGAAAATCAAAAACCTGGTGCTGTTTTTGATGAGCCTTTTGTTTTATGCGTGGGGCGAGCCGGTATATGTCGTGTTAATGCTGTTTTCCACGGTCGTGGATTATACCCACGGTCTGCTGGTTCAATGGTATAAGGAGCAGGGAAAGACGGGAAAGGCGAAGGCGGTTGTGTGTTCTTCGGTGGTCGTCAACCTGTTTTTGCTTTGCTTTTTTAAGTATGCGGACTTTTTGATCAATAATATCAATGCTGTTTTCGGAACGGCAATAGCCAATCTCGACCTTGGGCTGCCGATCGGGATTTCCTTCTACACGTTCCAGACGATGTCTTATACGATCGACGTGTACAGAGGCGACGCGAAAGTACAGAAAAATATCATATCGTTTGGAACGTATGTAGCGTTGTTTCCGCAGCTTATTGCGGGACCGATCGTCCAGTATAAGACGGTAGACGAACAGATCAATCACCGGAAAGTTACCTGGGAAGGATTTTCCTATGGCGTTGTGCGTTTTGTGACCGGTCTGGGGAAAAAGGTGCTTCTTGCCAATAATATCGGATTGCTGTGGGAGGAGATCCAACAGCTTTTTGCCGCGGGAACGATCTCGGCGCTGACGGCGTGGATCGGCGCGCTGGCGTTTGCGTTTCAGATATATTTTGACTTTTCGGGGTATTCGGATATGGCGATCGGATTAGGCGCCATGTTCGGTTTCCGTTTCAATGAAAACTTCCGGCACCCTTATGAGTCGCGAAGTATCACGGAATTTTGGCGCAGATGGCATATTTCCCTCGGAACATGGTTTAAGGAGTATGTTTATATCCCTCTGGGAGGAAACCGGTGCGGCAGGGGAAAACAGATCCGCAATCTTATGGTGGTCTGGGCGCTTACGGGGATCTGGCATGGCGCAAGCTGGAACTTTATGGTCTGGGGCTTGTATTTCGGAGTTCTTCTGATCGCGGAGAAATTTTGGCTGTACCGTCTGCTGGAGAAACTTCCGGCGGTATGCGGGCATATTTATACGATAATACTCGTATTGATAAGCTGGGTCATTTTTGCGTTTGATTCCATGAGCTACGGGGTATCCTATATCGGTAGAATGTTTGGGATCGGCGGTATGCTGTTTGACGAAAAATCGTTGTATCTTCTGGGAAGTTATGGGGTGTTGTTCGCGATACTCGTTCTGGGCTGTACCTCGCTTCCGAAGAGGGCGGCGGGATTTGTAACGGAGAAGTTAAAGGATCATGTATTCCTGCAAACGGTAGTCTGTAATGTCGTTCTGGCGTCAATACTGCTGCTGTCTGTCGCTTTTGTCGTGGACGCGTCGTATAATCCGTTTTTATATTTTCGGTTTTAAGGTGAAGCAATGGAGAAACAGGGAAAAAATATACAATTTTATAATGTGGCGGTCACGGCGGTTTTTTTGTGTCTGCTTGCCGTTTTGACGGCAGGGAGTATTCTGAACCCGGATAAGGTGTTTTCCGCGAACGAGAACCGTTATCTTACGCAGAAACCGAAATGGACGGCGGAAAATTTCTTTGGCGGGGAATTTGCCACCGAATATGAGAATTATATCACGGACCAGTTTATCGGACGGGATACATGGATCCGGGTGAAGACGATCAGTGAGATTTTTATCGGGAAAAAGGACGTAAACGGCGTGTACCTCTGCAAAGACGGATATCTGATCGAAACGCAGACGGATATTGACGAGGAGAAGGCGTATAATAATGCCGACAGAATGCTTGCTTTCCTTAACGGGAAGGCGGAACAGATGGGGAAAGAGCATGTCGCGATGATGATCGTGCCTACGGCGGTCGCAATGCTCGGGGAGAAGCTGCCAAAACACGCGCAGACGTTTGACCAGAACCGGTATATCGACTATATGGGCGGGCGTTTCACCGGTACGTTCGTGGACGTAAGGAATTGTTTTAACGCGCATAAAGACGATTACATTTATTATAAGACGGATCATCACTGGACGACGAAAGGGGCGTTCCTGGCGTATGGGGAATGGGCGGACAAAATGGGATATGCCGCTTTTCCCGAGGAGGCGTTTGACGTTACAAAGGTTAGCGGCGATTTTCTGGGAACGGTGTATTCCAAGCTGAATTACGCCAGAAGCACCGATGAAATGTATCTGTATAAAATCAAACAGGATATCCGTTATGATGTGGATATTGACATGGGCGCAAAGAAGATGGACGGTCTTTACGAGGAAAGCTGGCTGGAAAAAAAGGATAAGTACAGCGTATTTCTTGACGGAAATCATTCGATCGTGACCATTGACACCACGGGCGGGCAGGAGGACGGCGATACGCTTCTTATAATAAAAGATTCTTATGCCCACTGTTTTATCCCGTTTGTGGCAAATCACTATGACAAAGTGGTTGTGGCGGATATGAGGTATCTGAAAATGCCGATGAACCAGGTGATCGAAACGTATGGCGTGACGGATATTCTGGTGCTTTATAACGCGGTGCATTTTGCGGAAGATATCAATATGCCATTACTTTCCTATTAAAAAAATAAATTATTTAAGGGTTGGAACTAAGTTTTTTCTTATTAAGTGCCGATAAAAATTTTAAATTCCCCCTTTTAAAATTACTATTTTTGTATATAATGGTAATTAGACGAATTATGCAATGAAAGTTTGAGTATAGATAATCGGATTCAGGAAAGGGGAATAGAAAATGCTTACAGCAGACATTGGAATCGACCTTGGTACGGCGAGTATTCTTGTATATATCAGAGGCAAGGGCGTTGTACTCAAGGAACCATCGGTAGTAGCATTTGACAGAGATACGAATAAGATTAAAGCGATTGGCGAAGAAGCGAGATTAATGCTTGGCAGGACACCCGGTAATATTGTGGCGGTAAGACCGCTCAGACAGGGTGTTATTTCTGATTATACCGTTACGGAAAAGATGTTGAAATACTTTATTACCAAAGCATTGGGAAGAAGAGTGTTAAAGAAACCGCGGATCAGCGTATGTGTGCCGAGCGGCGTCACGGAAGTTGAGAAGAAAGCCGTTGAGGACGCGACTTATAATGCGGGAGCGAGAGAGGTCGCGATCATCGAGGAGCCGATCGCGGCGGCAATCGGAGCCGGCATTGATATTTCCAGACCATGCGGTAATATGATAGTCGATATCGGCGGCGGTACATCGGATATAGCCGTTATTTCGCTGGGCGGTACGGTAGTCAGTACCTCCATTAAGATTGCCGGCGATGATTTTGACGAGGCGATCGTGCGTTTTATGCGTAAGAAGCATAATCTTCTTATCGGTGAGCGCACGGCGGAAGAAATTAAGATCAATGTGGGCTGTGCGTACCCGAGAGCGGAAGTTCTCGCCATGGACGTGCGCGGCCGTAACCTTGTGACGGGTCTTCCTAAGACCGTTACCGTCACTTCCGAAGAGACGGAGGAGGCGCTGCGAGAAACGACGTCACAGATCGTTGAGGCGGTTCACAGCGTTCTGGAGAAGACGCCGCCGGAGCTTGCGTCGGATATTTCGGACCGGGGTATTGTACTGACGGGCGGAGGAAGTATGCTGCAGGGACTTGACGAACTGATCGAAGCAAAAACAGGGATTACAACGATGGTTGCCGATGACCCCATGACGGCGGTTGCGGTGGGAACCGGTAAGTTCGTTGAATTTCTGAGCGAACATAAAGATTTTTAGAGCCGGTGCAGGGACGCTTATGGCGAAAGAGAGGAGAAAGAGGCATGTTAAGAGGACTATATACAGCATATACAGGAATGCTGGACCAGCAGAGGCGTCTTGAGGTAACGACCAATAATCTTGCCAATTCCACTACGATTGGGTACAAGAAAGAAGGTTCTACCTCACAGGCATTTGACGAATACCTTGCAGTCAAGATCAAGGACTCATCGGAAGGATATTTAAGAAGAGGGATCGGAAATGTTTCCCTCGGCGTTAAGATCGGGGAAACCTACACGAATTATACGCAGGGCTCCTTCCGTGAAACGGGAGAACCGTTTGATATCGCGATCGGAGGAGACGGATTTTTTAATATTTCCTATACCAATAAAAAGGGTGTGGAATCAACCATGTATACACGCGACGGATCCTTCACGCTGACAAGAGAAGGAAATCTTGTGACAAAGGACGGCGACTTCGTTCTGGGACAGGACGGTCCGATCGTTCTTCCTACAAATGCCGAGATCACGATTGATACGCTCGGGAACATTTATAACGGAGATGAGCTGCTTGACCGGATCATGCTGACCGATTTTGAGGACTATAATTACCTTGAAAAGTTCGGTGAGAATATGTACCGTACCGTTGACGGCGCGCAGGAGATTGATGCCACAGGCGAACTGAACCAGGGGTGGCTTGAGATGTCCAATGTACAGGTTGTTCAGGAAATGGTTGATATGATTTCCATTCAGAGAGCATATGAAGCGGCGCAGAAGGTAGAAACTTCAATGGATGATATATTAGAGCAGACCGTAACGTTAGGCAGACTCTAATACATTCGGATAGGAGACGATTATTATGATGAGATCATTATGGACTGCGGCATCGGGTATGATAGCCCAGCAGAACAATGTTGACACGATTGCCAACAATTTGTCCAATGTAAATACGATTGGTTATAAAACACAGACGGCGGAATTTAAGTCGCTTTTGTATCAGGAGATCGTCAGCAAGACGACAAGCGCGAACGGTGAGAACAAGCCGGTAGGCGCGCAGGTGGGTCTTGGCGTGCGTAATTCTTCCATAACGTCCCATTACAGACAGGGCGGTTTTCAGACAACGAACGAACCGCTGGATTTTGCCATTAACGGCGACGGTTTCTTTGCGGTGAGGACGCTGGACGGCAATGTGGCGTATACGAGAAACGGTAATTTTTATCTCGCGGTAGCGCCGGGTGACAGCCATATGCTGACGGATTCGGAAGGTCTGGCAATTCTTGATACGGACGGGGAACCGATTTATTTTGACGACGGGATCAAATTTAAAGATATCGTTATTGATACGGACGGAGAAGTGTGCCTTCCGGACGCTTCCGGCAATCCGCAGAGGATCGGCGTAAAGCTTGCACTTTATCAGTTTTCGAATCCGTCGGGTCTTGAAAAGGGTTCAAACGGTCTGCTTTTGGAGTCGGAGGCTTCCGGCGTTCCTATGAGCGAAGACGAATACACGAATTTAAAAAAGAGCGTTATCAAGCAGGGGTATCTGGAAATGTCCAACGTGCAGGTTGCCGATGAGATGGTCAATCTGATCGTTGCGCAGCGTGCCTACGAACTTAATTCCAAGGCGATAACCACATCGGACGAGATGATGCAGACGGCGAATAATTTAAAGAGATAAGCAGCGGATTATAGCGGAGAGCGAGGGTAAAAAATGAGCAGTATGTCGATTGACGGTTCTATGGATCTTTATAATACATATCAGACAACCGATACGTCTGCCGATAAGATGTCGGAAACCTTATCCAAGGATTTGAGCGGCGCCACGGACGACGAGTTAATGTCGGTCTGTAAGGAATTTGAAGCGTATTTTCTTGAGCAGGTACTGAAATCCATGAAGAAAATGGTGCCGGAACACCAGTATGAGTCTTCTTCTTCCAAGACGATGATGGAATATTATCAGGACGAACTGATGACTCAGTGCGCCAAAGACGCCGCCAATACGGGAAGTGGTCTGGGGCTGGCGCAAATGCTTTATGAGCAGATGAAAAGGAACTATGAATAACAAAACATGATTACGTTAGAAGGCTTTATTGATAATATTATATTCCGTAACGGGGAGAACGGTTATACGGTGTTTGAAGTTGTCGCGGACGGAAAACGCCATACCTGTGTAGGCACTTTCCAATATATTAACGAGGGTGAATATATTGATCTGACAGGTAACGAGACCGTTCATCCGGGATACGGAGAACAGATTCAGATCAAATCTTATGAGATCAAGGCGCCCGCCGACGAAATCGCAATGGAACGATATCTTGCTTCCGGCGCGGTTAAGGGGATCGGGGAGGCGCTTGCTTCAAGAATTGTAAAGCGGTTCGGCGCGGATACGTTTCGTATCATCGAGGAGGAACCGGAGCAATTATCAAAAGTTAAGGGTATCAGCGAGAAAAAAGCCCTTGAGATTGCCAATCAGATCATGGAAATGCGTGATATGCGCCGTGCGATGATGTTTTTGCAGGAGTTAGGCGTTTCCATGAATATGGCGGCAAAAATCTATGGTCAGTACGGACCGTCCATGTATACCATCATCAAAGAAAATCCATATAAACTGGCGGACGACATATCGGGGATCGGTTTTCGGATTGCCGACGAGATCGCGGCAAAGGCAGGAATACGCGAAAATTCGGATTACCGTATCCGCAGTGGCATTATGTATGTATTGCTGCAGGCGGTCAATAACGGACATGTATATCTGCCGCAGGAGGAACTGGTAAGAGAAGCCGGGGAACTGCTGGGGATCGAAATAGAAGACTATGAGAAGTATATTATGGATCTTGTGATGGACAGGAAAGTAGTGATCAAGGATCTTGACGGCAGGCGTATTTTATATGCTTCGATATATTATTATATGGAATTGAAAGTTGCGGACCGTCTGAAGGAACTAAATGTAAAATATAGAGTTTCGGAAGAAGAGTTAAACGGTCTTGTAAAACGGATCGAGAGCCATCTGGAGATCGAACTGGACGATATGCAGCGAACCGCGGTGCGCGAAGCCGCCGGAAACGGACTGCTCGTTATAACGGGAGGACCGGGAACGGGAAAAACAACAACGATCAATGCCATTATCCGGTGTTTTGAGCTGGAGGGAATGGAGATCCGTCTTGCGGCGCCGACGGGAAGAGCGGCAAAGCGCATGAAAGAAACGACAGGATACGACGCCCAGACGATCCATAGAATGTTGGAGTTATCGGGGGGACCGGAGGAGGCAAAAGGGATTAATTTCGAGAGAAACGAAAACAATCCGCTGGAAGCGGACGTGGTCATCATCGACGAAATGTCCATGGTGGATATCAACCTGATGAATTCGCTGCTTCGGGCGATCGCGGTGGGAACCCGCCTTATTCTTGTGGGAGACGTGAACCAGCTTCCTTCCGTGGGACCGGGAAACGTGCTGAAGGATATTATACATTCCCATAGCTTTAACGTGGTAATGCTGACAAAGATCTTCCGTCAGGCAAGCGAGAGCGAGATCATTGTCAATGCCCATAAGATCAATGCCGGCGAGAATGTGGAATTAAATAAATACAGCAAGGACTTTCTGTTTCTCAAAAGAGACAACGCCAATGCCGTGATCAGCGCGATGATAACGCTGATAAGAGAAAAACTTCCCAAATATGTTGACGCGGACAGGACGGATATACAGGTTATGTGTCCCATGAGGAAGGGGGCTGCCGGAGTGGAGAGGCTGAACGCCGTTTTGCAGGAGTATCTGAACCCGGAGGACGAGACAAAGAACGAGAAAGAGTTTGGAAATGTCCTGTTCCGGGAAGGCGACAAAGTCATGCAGATCAAAAATAATTATCAGATGGAGTGGGAACTTAGAGGAAATTATGGCGTCGCCCGTGAACGCGGATTAGGCGTATTTAACGGAGATATCGGAATTATCCGCCATATCAGCGATTACGCGCAGGAGATCACGGTGGAATTTGAGGAGGGAAAGTTCGTTACATACGACTTTAAACAGGCGGAAGAACTGGAACTTGCCTATGCCATAACCATTCACAAGTCCCAAGGGAGCGAATATCCTGCGGTGGTGATCCCTATGCTTGCGGGGGCAAGAATGCTTATGACGAGAAATCTCCTTTATACGGCTGTGACCCGTGCCAGAAAATGCGTCTGTCTGGTGGGGCAGGAAGAAATATTCCGGCAGATGATCGCAAATGAAAGCGAGCAAAAGAGGTATTCGACATTAGATATAAGAATAAAAGAGGTGTGCAATGGAATTGGATTTAATCCGAATGCTGTATCCGAGGAGATGTCCGGTCTGTGAAAATATCATACCGGACACTCCCGAATGTAAGAACAGGCTGATATGTGTTCCCTGCAATGCAAAACTTCACTATATCAGCCCTCCGAAATGCATGAAGTGCGGTAAGCAGCTTTACAGTGAGAACGAGGAGTTTTGTACGGACTGTAAAAAGAAAGAACATGAATTTACGCAGGGCGTCGGCGTATTTTCTTATGATAAGAACATAAAAGGCGCGATGTATCGTTTTAAATATTCCAATAAGCGCGAATACGCGCAATTCTTTGGAAACATTCTCGCGGCGCGGTACGGTCATCTTATCCGGCGCTGGAACGTGGAAGTTATCATTCCGATCCCGTTATACAAAATCAAGCATTTACAGAGGGGATATAATCAGGCGGAACTGATCGCGAGGGAACTGTCAAAACAAATGAAGATACCGGTTGACGGTAAATTACTGGTCC
>JAMPBI010000180.1 GCA_023666775.1 Alistipes sp.
CAGCTTAAACGGCGGAACCGTTTTTCCATACTGCCCGTATTGTTCGGCGTGGAAGGGGAACTGGCGGGAAACGCGCTGAGAGCGCAGAAAAAGGCTCTGCGCACCACTTCGTTGTCGCTGACGCTGGCTTTTTTAGGGTTTATGCTGATACAATGCTTTTTTACCCTTTCGGGTATCAGTACAAACCATACTTATTTTGAAGCGTATCAGGATATGTGGGACGTTATGGTGACGGTGAAAGATACGGGGATCGAGGAATTTGCCCTGACCGGGGATATACGGGATTTGCCGGAGGTTGACGACTGCGCGGCATACCAGAAGGCGGAGGCGGTATGCGTTCTGCCGAAGGAGGCGCAGAGCAGGGAACTGGCGGAGCTGGGCGGATTTTTAATATTCGCGGGAGAAAACGCGTCGCTCGGGGAGGATTTTCTTTTGGTGGACGCGCCCGTGATCATACTGGACGACGTGAGTTTCGGGGAGTTCTGCGAGGAAAACGGCATCACCCCCCGGTTTGACGGAACGATTATTTTGAACCGCTTCTGGGACAGCGTCCACAGTAATTTCCGTTCTCGCGAATACATTTCTTTTGTCAGGGACGACATAGAGAAAATCACTTTGCGGGGCGCTTTGGGTTCGGACGTGGAAATTCCCGTGCTTGCCTGCACCGAAAATCCGCCTCTTTTGCGGGAGGAATATGCCGATTATTCTCTGGTGCAGTTTGTGCCGCAGTCTTTGTGGAAGGAATTGTCCGGGCGGATTGCGGGAGAGGAGAAGGATATGTATGTCCGGGTGCTTGCCGCAAAGCGGGAGGATTTAGAAATGCTTGCCATACTGGAAAAGGATATCATGGAGCTTACCGTCGGGCGGTATGAGGCGGAAAGCGAGAACCGTATTCAGGAGAGGCTTGACAATGACGAAATGATAGCCGGCTATGAAACGATCATGGGAGCGTTCTGCGTTCTGTTCGCGGTCATTGGGACCGCCCATGTATTTTCTCATACGCTGGGGTTCTTACGCCAGAGAAAACGCGAGTTCGCACGGTATATGTCCGTGGGTCTTGCGCCGGAGGGAATACGGAAGGTGTTTTGTATCGAGGCGCTGGTCCTTGTGGGGCGTCCCATGTTTGCAAGCCTGCTTGTGACCATAGCGGCTGTGGCGGTAATGGTAAATGCCAGTCATCTGGCTATGGCGGAGTTTCTGGCAGAGGCTCCCGTGCTTCCGGCCGCGCTGTTTCTTCTGGCGGTTTTCGCGTTTGTGGCGCTGGCGTATTATCTTGGCGCGAGGAGGATTCTTAACGTTCCTTTGGCGGACGCGCTGCGGGACGAGACGGTTCTGTGAAGAAAAAGTATAATTTTGACGGAGGATAGTTATGCGGAGTGGGAATTATATTTATAAGAGAGCGTCGGTGGAAGATATCGACGAGCTGGTGCGGACAAGGATCGTTGTCCTGCGTGCCGCCAATAAACTCTCCGATGAGGAGGATATGACGACGGTGGAGAAGGAGTCCTACGCGTATTACGGGAGAGCGCTGGTATCGGGGGAACATACGGCGTATCTGGTGTATGACGACGGGAAATTTATCGGGGCAGGCGGCGTCAGTTTTTATCAGGTAATGCCTACATATCACAATCCCAGCGGGAAAAAAGCGTATATTATGAATATGTATACGGCGCCGGAATACCGCAGGCAGGGGATCGCGTATAAGACGCTTGGTCTTTTGGTGGAGGAGGCGAAGAAACGGGGCGTTTCGCAGATCTCGCTGGAAGCGACGGATATGGGAAGACCGGTGTATGAGAAGTTCGGGTTTGTGAGGCTTGAAGGGGAGATGGGGCTATGTCTGTGAAAAATATTGACTTTTATGCTTAAAAATATTAAAATAATAAGCATAAAAGATAAAAAAGAAAGGGGAGGATTATGGGAGTAACGGAGGAAATTATTAAGACCGCAAAAGAAAATAATGGCATGATCACCACTGCGATGGTAGTTGCGGCAGGATTTTCCCGCGGGAACATAAAATATCTTGTTGATAAGGGTATGCTTGAAAAATCTGCCAGAGGTGTTTATGTTTTGCCGGGAGTCTGGGAAGATGAGATTTTTAATTTACAGAACCGGTTTAAAAAAGGGATTTATTCCCACGAAACGGCGTTATTTCTATGGAATTTAACGGATAGAACGCCAAGCAGATATCATATGACTTTTCCGGTGGGTTATAATTTGGCAAAACCGAAAGAAGAGAATGTCCAATGCGCACAATGTAACAAGGAATTACATGATCTGGGTATATCCGAAGTGACCACGCCGGGAGGAAACAAAGTGCAGGTTTATAGCATAGAACGTACACTTTGTGATATTTTAAGAGGTTACAGCCATGCGGATATCCAGGTGGTATCGGAAGCGTTTAAGCGCTACACGGTCAGGATTGATAAAGACATTCCATTATTGTCGGAGTACGCCAAAATACTAAAGGTGGAAAAAAGGCTCAGGGCATACTTGGAGGTTTTATTATGAAAAATGAGGAAATAAAATTTTTATAATGGAGGTAACATTGTATGTGGATTATATTTGCGATACTGTCCGCGGTTTTTGCGGCACTTACCTCGATACTGGCAAAAGTCGGCATAGACGGAGTGAACTCAAATCTGGCAACGGCGATCCGAACGGTAGTTGTCGTGATCATGGCGTGGGGAATGGTATTTCTCACAAGCGCGCAGAAGGGACTTTTCGGGATCAGTCGAAAAAGCTGGATCTTTTTAATCCTGTCGGGTCTTGCGACAGGCGCGTCATGGCTTTGTTATTACAAGGCGCTACAGATGGGGGAAGCGTCTAAAGTTGTACCGATTGACAAACTCAGCGTGGTGATTACACTGATTTTGGCATTCGTGTTCCTGCACGAAGAGTTTACAGCCAAATCTTTGATCGGGTGTATTTTGATCGGTGTTGGGACTTTGGTAATGGTTTTGTGAAAGTTTTTGCAATGAAATGCATAAACTTGATTTTTGGGGAAATTTATGCTATCATCATGCTACGGGGAGGTGCGCTTGATGATTGATACACATGCACTTAAAAAGAGAGATTTGTATTTAAAAAAGATGACCGCGTTTCAGGATACAGAGCCTGTAAAGGTTGTTACCGGAATCCGCCGATGTGGCAAATCCAGTCTGCTTAAATTAATGGTTATGCATTTAAAGGCGAGTGGGATTGCAGATGAACAGATTATTGAGATGAATTTTGAGTCGCATGCATATAAAAAAATGAGCAGTGACGCGTTTTATGAGTATGTAAAACAACATGTGCTGCCGGATAAAAGAATGTATTTATTCTTTGATGAAGTGCAGCGGGTGCCGGCTTGGGAGGATGCGATTAATTCCTTTCGGGTGGATTTTAACTGCGATATTTATATTACCGGTTCCAACGCGTATTTACTTTCTTCGGAATATTCCACCTATTTATCGGGAAGGTATGTGGAAATCAAAATGCTGCCTCTTTCTTTCAGTGAATTTTTATATTTCCATGATTTTGAAGTCCGGGAGACGGAAAGCGCTTTAGGCGGCATGAGAAAGCAGGTGTTTCATAAAAGCGGCGAACGTTATGAACTGCGGGAAGTTTTTGACGCCTATATGCGTTTTGGCGGAATGCCGGGAATTGCGGATATTGGTCTTGACCAGGAAAAGGTGTTGATATTACTGGAGGGAATTTATTCTACGGTGATTGTCCGGGACATTTTGGAACGGGAAAATTTCAGAGGGCAGAAGCGGATCACGGATCCCGTTCTTTTGAAAAAGATCGTTACATTTCTCGCTGATAATATCGGCAGCAGTATCTCGGTTTCTTCTATCGGAAATACCCTTGTAAATGAGGGATTGTTAGAAGATAGCGGGCGAAAGGGGACACCCAGCGCCCACACGGTACAGGCATATGTAAATGCGTTGTTGGAAGCATATTTTTATTATGATATCAAACGCTTTGATATTAAAGGAAAAGAATTTTTGAGAACGCTCGGCAAATATTATATTGTTGATATAGGACTTAGAAATTATCTTCTTGGTTTTCGGAACCGTGACAGCGGTCATGCGTTGGAAAATGTGGTTTATTTTGAACTGCTTAGAAGAGGCTTTGACGTCTCGATAGGAAAAGTCGATAATGCGGAAGTGGATTTTATCGCTGCCAAAGCAGATGACAAAATGTATATTCAGGTCACGGAATCAATGACAAATGAAACGGTCCGTAACAGAGAGCTGGCGCCGTTGCGGAAAATTAACGACAACTATGAAAAGATGGTTCTTTCGCTGGACACAGGATTGGATTCCTGCTATGAAGGAATAAAGTCAATCAATATTATGGATTGGCTGATCCGGTAGGAAGGCAGTGGTATATCACGCGCCTTTCTACCGATTTTCGCCAAAATTCTTTTCTGTTTTTACGCCAATGGGTCAAAGGAACCGGAAGAAAGCGATTTCAGTTTGTTGGACCATTCTTTCGCCAAAATAGTAATCGGTGTTTCGGCAGAGAAAGGATTTCCCAGGCTCTTATAATAATCGCTGTTCTTATCAAAAAGATCGCGTGGAAGCATTCCTGATGAGGCAAACAGCGCGTTGATCTTATCGGTTATATAGCCCTGACTAAAGGAAGCCCGGTCATGGATCGCCTGTTCAAAGAACGTAGGGAGCATAAGGATCATAAATCGCAGCCCCGCGATTTTTGAAAACGCTCCGATATCTTTATCGCGGTCCACTATTTTTGAACCGACCGCGTTTTCCCAGCCGGTTAAATATTCCGAAATAAGAGTCAGCATTTTATCGTCGGTTAAAGGCTGATTGGAGATATTCTTTATATTTGCCTTATATAAAATGGTTATGACCTGTTCCGCCTTGATCCCGCCGGTGATCCTTTCGGCGCCCATTATGATCCTGCCTTTAAGCGGAGAACAATTTTCGGAATTAAGTAAAGAAACAACAGGGTGGTATGTCTGTTCCTTTTCTTCTAACATATTTAGCTGTTGACGGAACCACATCAATAGATTGGAAGCCACTTTTTCCTGTTTTTCATTTGTATTTTTGAAGATCAGCCTTTTTTCACGCAGGGTCGGTATAATGTACATTTCAAAAGTGATTTCAAATACGTCGTCGTCCGGTAATTTCGTGTAATCGCTCATAAATGAGAAAAGTCTGTGCTGGCCGTCCATAATATCAAAGGAATCCTTGAAAGCGGTAAATTCTGCCTCCGTTTCGGGAAAACTCATTTTAAATAGATTAGGAATACCTGCGATATTGGCTGGCTGGACCGCAATCCGGTTGTCTTTCGTTCCGATAACGATAGAGGTAGACAGGGTACCGTCTGCCGCGACAAAATTCGCGAT
>JAMPBI010000181.1 GCA_023666775.1 Alistipes sp.
CCACGGCGTTCTTATATGTCTCAAGCGTCTGATTTACCTGCTCCACCGTCGCGTCATAACTCTTACATGCCGTATCGTAAGCGGTAATCGCCGTCAGAACCGCATCCGACAAGGTGCGCAGAGATAATTCCCCCGCCGACTCCGCCGCGCTCATTCCGGCAGCCGCTCCGTCATAAGCCGCCTTCGCCTCATTTAACGTTACTTCCAAAGAAACCTTCGCCGTCTCGTCGGCAGCCTCGTACTGTGCCAGCAGTGCTTCATACTGCGCCTTTGCCGCGTCAAACGCGGTCTTTGCCGAAATATATTCCGCAGACGACTCAAAAGACGCTTTCGCCTCGTCATAAGCGCGCTGCGCCATAAGCGCCTGCGTATAAGCTCCGTCCTTACTTGCCTGCGCCGCGTTGATCTGCGGATTTAACCCGGCGTCAAGGCTGGACTTAAAATCGTTATAACTCTTCTGCGCGTCGCGCACATTATAATAATTGCTTAATTCCGTCGTGGACAGAGAAACCTCGCTCAAATCGATATTCTGCTGCAGCACGTCGCTGTCAAGGATTGCGATGACGTCCCCTTCCTTCACATTATCGCCTTCTTCCACCAGAAGCTCGACCACCTGCTGGGAAGCCTGCGAAACGACTTTCTTGGAATTGACGACCTCCACATTACCGCTGAAATTATGATATGTAACGATATCCCTGACCTGCACATTCTCATCTTCATAAAGGGTGCCGCCCTGCCGCCCGCAGGTCACCGCCATGAACACAATTACCAGAACAAGGATAATAGGAATAATATACTTTTTCTTAAAAAATTTTTTCATGATGCACTCCTTTTATAAAAAATCCATTTCCTAAATATATCAATAAAATATGAACAAAATATGAATATCCCATAAAAAATCAATAGTGAAATATTTATTCCACGACAACGTTAAAAATGCCTCTGATATTACGCTTATAAGATGTCTCAAACCGCCCCCTTGTCTCAAACGGAAGGCGGATCCCCATATCTTTCATATCCGCGAACACCACCGAACGGTAATAAATATAATCGTTCTGATCCTTCTCAAGATCGTGATAAAGCTCCCTTTTCGCGGAATAACTCTCAAGCGTTCCCTCCGTCATAATGCCGTGCCCGTCCGCTATCCCCGTATAAAGCAAATCCTCCTCCAACAAAAAAGCGCCGTTTTGGTAACGGTAAATCTTCCATCGCAGCCTGCCCGCTTCCTCCCCGCTTTTATAAACGGACTCCACCGCAGCAAGATAAGCTTCGTTCCCGTAACGGATACCCACAACGGTAACAGCCTTCTGCGCGTCCTCAGGATCCAGAACCACGCGCAGCGTTTCACCCTTTACGGCGATCTCCATGACCCGTCCCGTGTCCGTATCCGAAAACGTAACCGAAACCGGTTCTGCCTGTCCGTCCCCGTCAAAATCATAAGAACCTTCAAAAACCTCCGTGATTGGTTTCCTCCACTCCTTCTTCTTCATTTTCTTATTGACCGCGGTATCGTCGAAATTATATTTCAATTTTTCCACATAACGGTCCGCCCAGGTATCTCTCCGGTAAAAGATCAGAAACCCCACGGCGCACGCCAGTATAACGACGCCTAAAAAAACGGCGGCAAGCAGAAAAAAACTGCCCTCTTTCCTTTGCTGCATTTTATCTACCTCACACTACCAATCCGGCAAAAATCTCAATCAGTTCATCTCTTGTAATCTTATCCGATTTCAGCATATTTAACCAAATTTGTTTCACTTTGCTCTCCCCCGTCTTGGAAACCCGGTACAGCATATCCACAAACTCCCCGTCGCTGCACGTCTTTTGTGTAAAAGCGTCCGATCGGTAAATCTCCAGCCAGATATCCCTTTTGGTCACGCCGCTCTGGAAAAGTCCGGAAACATACTTTTTCAGATCCTCCGTCCCGATAACGGTTCCCGTCATGACCTTCCATGTATCCGCCACAAAATACGTCGCGTCGCTGTCCCGGTTGTAAACCGTTAAATTCATATATCGCAGCTCGCTGATGTCCTTACTGCTCCCCGTCTCAACGTCAAAATCATAACATCGGTAATCAAATCCCGTGGAAGAAACCAGATCCACAAATACGCGTTCCCGCGCCATTCCCGCCTCAAGGCAGACCTTGTATTTCTCCAGATCCTCCGCCGGGATTTCCTCGTCCTTCTTCCCCAGAACCGCCTCATACATCAGCCTGATATAGTCCTCGTCCGTCGCCGTCCGTTCTTTCACGGCTTTCCTTGAAACCACCTCGTAAGCCACCTGCGCCGCCGTTATATGATGGTTCATCAGACGCTGCCTGTAACTTAAAAGATCGTTCTCGGGCGCCTCGTTCCCCGTCGCCGCCTTATAAAGACCGTTGGTAAACGCGTCCACGTTCTTCCCGCTCTCCCCGGCGTCTTTGACCACCACGATACAGGAAGCGTAATCCACCCCGTCGAGTTTTGCCGTCACGATCGTCCGCCCCGGGGCGTTTCCCGTGATTTCCCCCGTATTCCTGTCAATATCCGCGATACTTTCGTCGTCGCTCTCCCAGTAAATCCCTTTTGTGGAAGCAAATTCCGGATAAACGGAATACTTTAAAACGTCAATACAACCCACGGCAAGGACGCAGTCCGTCTTATCCAGATAAATTTCCCGCACGGGTTCCCGGACAAAACGCTGGCCGTCAAAATACGTCACCAGCTCATTCCACAAACCGATCCCTATCGTATCGAGGCAGCTTTGCGTATAGCTCTCCCACTCCTCCGTATCCATATATTTAAACACGTTGTACGACTGCCTCGGAGTGCCGTCGCCGTTGATCAGACCGAAATAAAAACGGTCCTTCGTTTCCTCCGGAGCGTCCCGCAGCGACCGGAACATGGTCGCGTCCACCATATCGTTAAACTCCGCGGCATAATAGGTATAGGCGAGCGCCGCCGCCTGTCTTGCCTCCTGCCCGGCATAGACGGTAAATCCCTGTTCCGACAAAATGATCCTCACATTTTCACCGAAATTTTCCCGGACATAATCCGTAAACACGGACAGATTTCTGGCGCTGATAAAATCCGCGTCAATCCGCTGCGGCGTGTAACGGCTGGCATGCCGGGAGTCCCAGATATTGGACTCCGTCATGATCGGCGCGTAGAGGTGGTACGCGATATTCCAGTCGATACCCTCCGACAATTCGTTGATCTTTACCGCGAACGCGTCCAGAAACGTTTTTCCGGCGATTCCCCGCCCCTCGTCGTTATGCGTCCAGCTATGGTCGAGGGAAATATAAGCCCGCGCCCCTCTGTTATAGCGCTTTATGGCATTATTCACGATAACAAAAGAGCGCGCGGCGATATCCACATTCGTCTCCACGTTCGTCGTACCCGTGTAATTCCACGCGTTCGGCATGTTGACCTCATTACCCACAACCCAGTTGTCGATATGGCAGTCTTCTTTTCCATACGCGTTCGCGAGGAAATCCATAAGCGCGGACAGCGTTTCCACCGCCTGAGGGTCGTACACGTTCCAGCCGTAATATAATTTCTCCGTATTCCCCATGGCCCCGGGATAAACCAGATTATAACTTCTGGAAGAATTATCCAGTTTCAAAAGCAGCACCAGGGTAACGCTCACGTCATTTTCGTTAAATTCCGCAACTTTTTCCGTACTCAGATCCGGTATGTAGTTAAAATAATACAGCCTGCCGTTATAACTGTACGGAACGTTTCCGTTCAGGAGTTCGTTGATACACACGTTGATGAGCGTGTGGCTGATCCCTAAATCCTCATAAACGCCGGAATAGGAAAACGCCTCCTGAAGCCCTTTCTTTGTCCGCGTCTCCGTCCGGTAGTAATCCTCGCTCTGCGCGTTATTTTCCTGCGCCTGTACCAAAACCCCGGGAAGAAGCAATACGGCGGCTATCATGATCCATATCTTAATTTTCTTCATATTCATAAACGTATAATTCATGCAGCGCCCTTGTCGCCATAATATATTTTGCCTGCGTATGGAGGGGCGAACCGCATTTTTCATTGTAAACACTGTATACCCGGTCAAATTCCAAGCCCTTTGCCAGATAAAACGTCGTCACCACGAGTCCTTTTTTAAACTCCTTTGAATTTCTGTCCATATACGAAACCGCCATGCTTTCCCCCAAACGCTCTTTCAGACGGTCATACAGCCTGCGTGCCTCGTTCTCCGTCATCAGAAGCACCGCCGACGTTTCAAATGTTTCCGTCTGTTCCTCAAGATTTCGCGCCAGATCC
Organism: Alistipes sp.; assembly: GCA_023666775.1. Classification (GTDB taxonomy): domain Bacteria; phylum Bacillota; class Clostridia; order Lachnospirales; family Lachnospiraceae; genus MGBC120314. The sequence goes on from JAMPBI010000181.1 coordinate 4,260, forward strand.
TCCGTCATTTCGTCATAGGAAATGTGCCTGCTGATCTGCGGCTCTTTCCCGTGCCTCTCAAAAAGTTCCGCGCCGTCCTCCCCGAGGATATCCCATGCGTACCGGGCAATCTCCACCGTCTGGCGGTAACTTTTATCCAGTGTGAGCAGCCGGATATCCTTCCCGAAAATCTTTGGCAGAAACGCCCCCACGTCGCTCTTTTGCGTTTCCATCGTCTGGAATTTATCGCCGAGAATGGTCATTTTGCAGTGAAAGAGTTCGCTGATGATCAAATATTGTATATAGGAATAATCCTGCATTTCGTCAATGATCAGGTGCTTGATCTCCCGCCGTCCCGCGTTCGCCGTAAGCCGGTACTTCAGATACAGAACGGGATAAACGTCCTCATAGCGGAGTTTCCGTTCCTCCGGCGGACGGTCGGGAAGCGTTCCCATATCCCTGCTCTCAAGAAACGCGCCGTACAGCCTGTAAATATCCTTCGTCCGGTACATGCGGTTAAACGTCTCCATAAGGATCGCCATTTCCAGCTCGTCCAGATTTCTCCCGTTCAGGGTTTCCGCCTCGTCGATCACATACTCCGCAACCGTTTCCATACGGGAAAGCAGCGGGATATCGGGAAATTTATAATAAAACAGCTCCGCGATCTCGTCCGCCTTCTTGTTGATGAATTTAAAACGGATATCCCGAAAATCCATCAGCCCGCTTTCCAGCTCCAGAACCAGACCGTTCAGCTCGTTTACAAATTCCTTGGACTGTTTGTAATGATATTCTTTCGCGGTACCGTCGTCGCTCACGGCTCCGGCTTTGAGCATTCTCTCGATCTGGTCGTACTTTTCCTCGCAGTCCGCCGCGATCCCCTTTAATTCCTTATACGCGAAAATATCAAAACTCATTTCACGGATATTTTCCTCGCCGAGTTCCGGCAGGATATGGGAAATGTAATCCGAAAAAACGCCGTTAGGCGACAAGATCAAAACATTGGAGGCATTCAGATTTTTTCTGTCATGGTAGAGAAGATAAGCGATCCTGTGAAGGGCGACGGAAGTCTTTCCGCTGCCCGCCGTTCCCTGCACC
>JAMPBI010000182.1 GCA_023666775.1 Alistipes sp.
GCTGCTTAACGCGGTTCCCGCCGTGTTTTTTATGGCGACGGCGGTTGTGTTTGCCGCGCTTTATTACCATATGCTGAAAATATACTATTTTAACCGGAAGGAGGGAGTCGTACATTATGTTATCGATTGAAAATGTGACCAAAAAATATGGAGGATTTACGGCGCTGCAGGATATCAGCCTTACGTTTGAAAAAGGCGTGTACGGTCTGTTGGCGCCCAACGGGGCGGGCAAGACGACGCTCATTAAAATGCTGGCGACGCTGCTGTTTCCCACGGAGGGAAAAATACGCTGGGACGGCGAGGATATTCTTGCCATGGACGAGCGGTATCGGGGAATCCTCGGATATCTGCCCCAGGAATTCGGGTATTACAAAAACTATACGCCGGTGCAGTTTTTAAGGTATGTGGGGGCGTTACAGTGCATGGACAAAAAGGAGACCGACCGGCGGATCGGGGAACTGCTGGAGCTGGTTTCTCTCGCAGACGTAAGAAATAAAAAAATGAAGCAGTTTTCGGGAGGAATGCTTCAGCGTGTGGGGATCGCGCAGGCGATGATGAACGATCCGGCGCTGCTCATACTGGACGAACCCACGGCGGGACTCGATCCGAGGGAGCGGGTGCGGTTCCGCAATCTCATTCACAGTCTGTCAAAGGACAGGATCGTTATTCTGTCTACCCATATCGTGTCCGATATTGAAACCATCGCAAATCAGATCGTCATGATACGGGAACACCGGATCTACCAAAACGACAGTCCCGTAAACATCTGTAACGCGCTGCGGGGAAAGGTCTTTGAGGTGCCGGCGGATCGGAGGCTTTCGGAAAACGAATTTTTGCTCAGCGAATGTCAGGGCGACGGGGAAACCATGTACCGGATCGTGACGGACCGTCCGGGAGAAGGCGCTAAGGAAGTGCTTCCCAATCTGGAAGACGCGTTTTTGTATATCTACGGGGAAAACCAGAAATGAGGTCAGGAATGAAAAAGAGAATGATCGGGTTGGAAATGAAGAAAATATGGTCGGTTCCCGCGTTTTCTGTATTCTTTCTGTTGTGTATCCTGTTCAATATTTTTTTGATCACCGGGAACGACTACGGCAGGGATTATGTGCGGTATGCCGCGAAAGTCCTGAAAACCACGGGAATACAGATGGGGAAAGACTTTGAAACGCGGGCGGGCAAGCTGCCGGAGTCGGAATACAAAGATATTTTTATCGCGGAGACGACGGGAAAGCAGGATATTTTTGAAAACTACGATACGGCGGCAGCGGCGGATAACTGGATCGGCTTATACCGCATGAGCGGTTTTGTGAGCAATGCGCTTTGCCGGAAATATCAGAAATTACAGACCCGTATTGATGAACTGGCGGAGCGTGACGCGTCCCTTAGCGCGGGGGCGGCGGGAATGACCAAAAAACTTCTGGACGGACTGTTTTCCAAACTGGCTAAGGCAGTCCTTACGGAGGGAATGGTTCTGGCGGTATTGAATGCCTTATACGCATGCGGCTGTGAAAAAATGCAGCGGACCCATTTCCTTGTGTATTCGTCAAAACGGGGACGCCACATACAGAGGGAAAAATTCGCGGCGGCTCTGCTTTCGGCGGTTTTCGCTTATCTGGTCCTTGCGGGGATTTCCTTTACGTTTTTTGCCGGATTTTGGGAAATGGGTTCCATATGGAATACGGATATGTCCTCTTTGTTCTATTATGTAAGAGACGGTCTCGGGCTGAAAATCCCTTTTGTCTCATGGACGGATTTTACCGTAGCGGGATATCTGTGCGCCATGACGGGCATGGGAACGATTGTTGTGGCAATATCCGCGGGACTCGGATTTTTTGCGGGACTGCTCTGGGAAAATGTGTTCTTCGGATTTCTGGCTGTCGTGATTGCCGTTGCCGTCAATCTGCAAATGATCACTTTTGCCGGGAACGGCGGGATATGGAGTCTGTATGAACTGTTCCAGTGGAGCTTCGCGGCGTTTTGGTGGAACCAGCCGGTGTGGTTTTCGGAAATGGGCGTATCAACCCTTGTGCCGGGGCAGACCTGCCACGTCGCCGCCGTGTGCCTGCTTTGCTGTGTGTTCATGCTATGGGCGGCGTTTCGGTATTTTGGGAAAAAAGAACTGTGAAAAGGTGGAGATGGATATGATGAAGGAAGAGCTGAAGAAAATAGTAAGACCGGGAATGATCGGAATACTTCTTGTGATGGGGTTTATTTATTATACCATGTTTATGGAATTTTATATCCGGTATTTTCCCAACGGTCCTCAGGCGGAAGGGATATTTGACGTCAGCGCGGGGCTGGTGGGGCAGTACGGCGCGTCGCTTTCGGAAAATGAGATTGAGGAAGTAAAGAAGGGACTTCTGGAACTGTATGGGGAAGCGGACCGGTATATCGGGGAATTTTCCCTTTCGCGGGAGCATGGGCTGAAAAGCTATGAGGATTATATTGATTTCAAGGAGAAATGTTACGAGGAAGTGCAGCAGTCCGATGGAACCGCCGACCAAAACGAAAATTACCGGGATATGAAGCTGATCGAGAATTATCTGACCGGTGATGAGACGGATAACATCGGCGGAAGGATTTACGGAACGGAGTGGATTTTAAGGTTCTATGAGAGAGAACGGGAAATAAGGGAGCAGTTTTTAAAGGGAGAATGGGAAACGGACTTTTCGGTGAGGGAAAGAGATCGTATCAGCTTATTATATGAGGGGGAAGCGTGGCAGAATATCCTGCCGCAGGAAGTGGTGGAAAACACGTCGGTTTATATGTATTTTCTGCTGATCTGGCTGTGCGTATCCGTATGTCTTTTTGTTACGCCGCTGCAGGTGAAGGACAGAATGAGCAGAATGAGAAACTTCCAATACAGTTCGAGGCGGGGAAGGAAAACGTTTTGGGTACAGTTTAAAGCGGCGATGTTATCGGCGTTTGCGCTTACCGTGGTAAACCTTGCGGTTTTTATGGGAATATTCGCGGCAAACAAAACAACGGTTTTTTGGGAATGCCGTATGTATTCGTTTGCGGCGACCGGTTTTTCTTGGGTCAACTGGAAATACGGAACATGGCTCATCGTTCTCGTTCTTATCTGCGCGCTGATCGCGATGGGGATAGCGGCGGCTGCGTTTTTTATGGCATATTACAGCGCGAATTACATTTCGCTGCTGTTAAAATTGATCCCGGTGATCGTCGTGCTTGCCGTTCTGCTTCCGGCGGCGCTTAGTCAGGCGTTTTATTTTTATAACGGACTGTACGGGATAACGAAAATCCCTTATGTGGAAGCCCTGCTGATCGGTCTGGTCTTCGCGGCGGGGAATTTTCTCTGCGCGGGGACGTATAGACGGATAAAAAGGCGCGACGTCGTTTGACGAAAATTTTTCACACATTTCTTCTTTATGATCCGCCCAAATCTGCCGATATAATTTAAAATATACAAAAATATACACGGACGTAGCAAAGTATGTAAATTTTAATTCATGGAGGAAAAATGTATGAAAGTTGAAAACGAAGTAAAGAGTATTGCTTACCGGCAGATCGACGGGACGGAAAAAGGGAATAACGGCGCGGACAAGTCCGAAAAGGGAAAAGGTTTAAAGAACGGTTCCATTGACGCCAGCGGACTGAACCTTGGCACGAACGCCGTGGAGGAAAAGAGAAAAAAAGCGCGTGACATGGCAATGCAGCTAGTGAAAGACGTGTTTGCCAGAGAGTGTGAATTTGACGGGGAATTATCTGCCCGTGACCGCCACGCGAAAGAGCTGATTGACGAAAATGTGGAGCATAAGGCAATGCTTTCCGATATTGCCAAAGAACGGGACAATTTAAGGGAAATGTACGATGTTCCGGAGGGCGGAACGGAGGACGAGGAACTTGAGCTGCTGCGAAAGGCAAGGGACGCCAAAAGCGACCCGTCCATCATGCTGACGGAGGAAGAGGCACAGCGCCTTGAAGAGATCAACGACCGCGGTGTGACCAAGTATCAGAAGGGCATGCTTGATCTTGATGAGAACGAGAAGGAATATCAGGAAAAGATTTTGGATAACGAGCGGGAAATCCTTCAGGAATACGGCATGGTACGGGGCATGAAGCTGGAACATTTAAAGCAGCATGATATGGTTGACGCCGTAAAAGAGGGAGAAAAGATCATCAAAGCCGCGAGCGGCGAGATCATAGGAATGCTCCGCGACGAAGTGCGGAATAACATCGACGAGAAGTACAAGGAAGAGAAAGAGAAAGCGAAGGAAGAGAAGGAAGAAAAAGAGGAACTTGAAGAGCAGATCGAGGCAGCAAGAGCCGACGACTACGACGAGCTGAGAAGAGCGAAAAAAGAAGAAAAAGAACGGGAAAAAATGTATGAGATCGGAACGACCATGGACGAGGTTAAGCAGGGAAAAGAGGCGGAAATCCTGCCGGACGACGACAAATCCATGACGCAGGTGATCAACGAACTCATGCTTTCCACGGAAGATATCAAAGGTCTTGTTGTTGACGAGACGCTATAAATTTCTTATAATATAATCAGGAGGAATGATTATGGCAGCAGTTAAAAATCCGGTATTGACGGGATTTCACCCGGATCCGTCCATGATACGCGTGGGAGAGGATTATTACATCGCGACGTCCACGTTCGAGTGGTTTCCGGGAGTGGCGCTGTATCATTCCAGGGACCTGATACACTGGGAACTGCTTCCGGCGCCGCTTACAAGGCTGAGTCAGCTTAACATGGCAGGAGAGCAGAGTTCTACCGGAGTATGGGCGCCGGATCTGAGTTATCATGACGGCAGGTTTTATCTTATTTATACCGATGTAAAGACCGGTAACGGCGGAATGACTTTTTACGACGTAAGGAATTATCTTGTTACGACGGAGGATATCTGCGGTGAGTGGAGCGAGCCGGTCTATCTGAACGGCAGCGGTTTTGACCCGTCGCTGTTCCATGATGACGACGGAAGAAGCTGGCTTGTGAATATGCAGTTCGATTACCGTCCGTGGAATATACGGTTTGGCGGGATCGTCATGCAGGAATACTCCAAGGAAGAAGAAAAGCTCACCAGCGAGCCGAAGAATATCTTTGTGGGGACGACGCGCCGTGTAACGGAAGCGCCGCACATTTACAAAAAAGACGGATATTATTATCTGTTCTGCGCCGAGGGCGGTACAAAATACGATCATTGCGAGACGGTGGTACGCAGCAGGAATATTCTGGGACCGTATGAATTAAGTCCGTATTCGCCGCTGATCACTTCCAAACCGTATCCGGATAACCCGTTGCAGAAGGCGGGGCACGCAAGTCTTGCCGAGGGAGCGGACGGGAAATGGTATCTTGCGCATT
>JAMPBI010000183.1 GCA_023666775.1 Alistipes sp.
TGCAAAAGTCGTTTGCTCCGATTTCTTTTGTGCAATCTGCCAAGTGAAGTTTATGGCAGGGCTTTTGACACCCGAATCTTCCTAAATTAATAAGAAATAAGAAAGGACAGGGATACACATATGACAGCCGACGCGTCAACCCTTTACAAATTAATGATTTTATATATGCTGAATAAGGTAAATTTTCCCCTCACCAACACGCAGATTTCCGATTTCATGCTGGTGAAGGAATACACCAATTATTTTGTATTGCAGGAGTCCCTGAACGATCTGCTGGAACTGGAGTATATCCAGACCGAAACGTTCCGCAACACCACCCAGTATAAGATCACCCGCTCCGGTTCTTCCACGGTTTCTCTTCTTGACGACCAGATTTCCGCCGCCATCAAAGAGGATATTATGGAATATCTCCGAAGCAACAAATATGAATTGAAAAATGAAGTCGGCACGACTTCCAGTTATTACAAAAACTCTTCCAAAGACTTTTCCGTACACTGTCAGGTAAAAGAAGGCCAGTCCAACTTAATTGAACTGACCCTTAATGTTCCTATGGAAGAACAGGCTGACGTCATGTGCGCCAACTGGAAAAACTGTAGTCAGGAAATTTATGAGTTTATAATGAAGAAATTGCTGCAATAAAACGATTATCCCTTATCAAACATCTCCCTGCAATTTCCCAGATACTCCGTAATCTCCAAATGCTGCGGGCACGCGCGTTCACACTGTCGGCAGCCGATACATTCGCCGGCTCTTCCCTTTCCTTCAACCGCCTTTTCATAATCCGAAGCCGCTTCCTCCATCTGACCGTTTCCAAGCCGTTTATTCATTGCCTGAAAAATCTCCGGTATCGGAATATTCTTCGGACAGCCCTCGGTACAGTAATGACACGCCGTGCATGGAATGGTGGAGGATTTACCGATGATCCGCTGCGCTTCCTGAATGATCTTCTGCTCCTCCTCATTTAACGGCTGGAAGTCTTTCATATAAGAAAGATTATCCTCCATCTGCTCCATGTTGGACATTCCCGACAAGACCGTGATAATTCCGTCCAGCGACGCAACAAAACGGATCGCCCATGACGCGTAAGACATATCCGGGTGATATTTCTTAAACAAATCCTTTACCGCCTTCGGAGGGTTCGCAAGACTTCCACCCTTAACCGGTTCCATTACCACAATGGATTTTCCGTGCTTTCTCGCGATCTCATAATTTGCCCTCGACACAACCGACGGATTTTCCCAATCGGCATAGTTGATCTGCAGCTGGATAAAATCCACTTCCGGGTGTTCCGTGAGCAGTTTATCAAGAAGTTCCGGTCCGGAGTGATACGAAAAACCAAAATATTTTATTAACCCTTTTTCCTTCTGTTCCTTAACAAAATCCCATATATGATACTTATCATATTTTTTATAATTATTTTCCATCAGCGCGTGTAAAAGATAGTAGTCAAAATACTCCGCTCCCGTCCTGTCCAGACTCGTGAAAAACTGCTGTTTTACCGCCTTTTCCCCGCCGACCGAAAGAAACGCGTTAATCTTGGTCGCCAGCGTATAAGACTCTCTGGGATAACGTTCCACCAGCGCCTTCTTTATTGCAGCCTCCGAACCCATATATACAAATGCCGTATCAAAATAAGTAAAACCTGCCTCCATAAACAGATCAACCATACGCTTAACCTGTTCCACATCAATACCAAGACCTTTTTTCGGCAGGCGCATCAGACCAAAGCCCAGCTTTGGCACATCTTTTCCAAAATACTCGGACATTTTATTCCCTCCATTTCTTAATTTTAAATAGAATACAAATGTACGTTGTCCGCTTCCCCTATTTTATGGTAAAATATTTCCGAAAGAGATTGTATGCAGAGCGGACGGTTATTCCTTCTTATATTCCTACGATACTATAATCTTTCTGTTTTTGCAATAATCAAAACAAATACAAAGGAGTGACCCATATGGCACAAGAATTTTTGGAACAGGAATCGATCAAGGCAAACAAGCGCAAACGCAAATTATTTCTATCCATGTTTGCGTTCTTTGTCTGCATGGCAGGCTTCCTGTATTTTGCCACAAAAAATACGATCGACACAAGCGATCCCGGAGATCAGAAATTAATTTTTCTATTTTGCCTGTTGATCGGACTAATGCTGTTCTGCACGGCGGTCGGACTGCTCGTGTCCATTCTGCCAGCCAAAAACGGCAAAAACCTTATACTCCCCTGCGGCGAGGACACGAAAGAAGCCGTGGCAGCGCTGATCAACCGGGAAGTCGCGGCAGGAAACGTTCTGTACGAAGGCTTCATGAACTACAAAACCATCAAGCCCTATCCCAACCGCGTCCTCCTGCTTCCGACCTATCTGCTGCTGGTCGGCGAGATGGGCTGGATAACGGCAATTCCCCGCGATAAAATATATTGGCTCTGCGCCCAGGTCGGCTATAAAGGCGGTCCCTATTATGTACGTCTGCTCATATTTACCGAAAAGAAACTCGTCCCGTTCGACGGAAACGACATTGAACACACCAAACAGATTGCCGACGACCTGTACCAACATATGCCTAATGTTTTCAGCCAATACGACCCGCAGGAACTGTCCCACAAATTAGAACAGCTTTTCAATGAAAAGCCAGCGAAATTCCTTGAATTTTACGCGCAGGAAAAATTCAGCGATGAGAAAAGCGCCGGCAGTCTTGACTTTTAACGAAAAGAAAAAATATAATCAGGAGATGGAAAATGAGTAAAGTCGTATTTTTTTGCATTCCGGCACACGGACATACCAATCCTACGCTGGGAGTCGTTGCGGAACTGATAAAACGGGGGCATGAAGTATGGTACTATTCCTATACGCCGTTCCGTGAAAAAATAGAAACACTCGGCGCAAAATTTATCGCCTGCGACGACTATGACACGGAACAGAAATTAGACCCCAAAGACGCAGTAAGACTCGGTAAAGATCTGGCATTCTCAACGCAGATATTAGTGGACACGACGCTGGCGCTAGACGATATGGTCATGAAAAATATGCAGGAATTAAAACCCGACTGCATTGTTGCCGACTCTATGGCAGTATGGGGAAAAGCAGTCGCGTTGAAGCTGGGAATACCTTTTATTTCCTCAACGACTACTTTCGCGTTCAACCAGTATTCCGCAAAGATCATGAAACAAAGCATGGCGCAGTTATTCGGCATGATATTTTCCATGCCGAAAATCAACAAAAACATAAAAAGACTACAGGACAAAGGCTATCCGGTAAAAAGCGTTCTGGATATTATTCAGAACGACAACGAGACAAACACCATCGTATACACCTCGCCGGAATTTCAGCCGTGTTCCGAAACCTTTTCCGATAAATATACGTTTGTCGGTCCGTCTATCCGTCCCGCCACGGAAGAAATCAATAAAACAGGAGAAAAACTGATCTATATTTCCATGGGAACCGTCGTAAACGATGCTCCGGGATTTTATAAAAAATGTATCTCGGCATTTGCCGGCACCGGATATCAGGTTATCCTATCCGTGGGAAATCTCGTTCATATGGAAGATTTCGGCGATATTCCCGAAAACATTTCCATAAAGCCTTTCGTAGACCAGATGGCGGTATTAAAGAAAGCCGACGTATTTTTATCCCACTGCGGCATGAACAGCGTGAACGAAAGTTTATACTGCCGGGTTCCCCTCGTAATGTACCCGCAGACGTCCGAGCAGGAAGGCGTGGCGGCAAGAGTGGAGCAGGTGGGCGCGGGGATCCGTCTGAAAAAAATAACCGGCGCTTCCATTCGCGATACGATAGAACAGGTCATGAACACACCCGCCTACCGTGAAAATGCTGCCGCCGTTTCCGACGGATTTAAAAAATGCAGCGGCGCGAAAGGCGCTGCCGATAAAATCGAAGCATTATGCCGTTAATCTTTTTTGAGCGCAAAAAAGGCGCATGGTTTAGCTTTTACCGTTTCCATGCGCTTTTAATTCTGCGTTCTGTGCTGCTTCCTTTCTCAATTCAGGCTTGTTCTGAATGCCATTGGAATCAATCCGGCAAAACCACTTTACATGAGAAAAAAACGGATAAGCATCTAAATCATGCTTTATAACGATACCTTCCGCAACCAAATAATCAACCTCTCCATTCTCGTAAATATCCTCCTCATATATACTGATCGGCATTCCTTCGTAAAGAGTAACAATGTTTCCATGAGAATCCGTTCTTACATCCGTTTGAGATAACATAACGATATTGTGACCAACCATTTCATTGAAATCAACGGAGATTCACGCTTTATCCATAGTTAAACCCTCTTTCACTGCTTTTATTATACATCAGACAATATTCTTTGAAAACGGAATTAGCGTGACGGCTTGCATTGATGTTCAAATTTTAAAACCATAAATACATCGGCTGCATAATTGTCATTATATCTTTCAGTCCTTACAAATCCCATTTTTTCATATAAAGAAATAGCCTTTGTACTTGATGATAATGTATCAAGATACATCTCTTTGTAACCGTCTTGCCGTGCTTTCAATATAGCAGTTTTTAGTAACTGATACCCTAATCCTTTTTTATGATACTGTTCCAAAAGATATAATGATTTCAGTTCGCAATATTCATCATTTAGTTTTTTCAAGGCAACTGTACCAATCATATTTTTCCCGTCAAACAAACACCAAAAATATTCAAAAAACTCATCAATATCATAATACATTTTATGGCGTCCGGTCAGTTCCAAACTCCTGCCTGATTGCGGTAAACACCTTTCTAAAAACTGAAACAAACAATTATTATATTGCCTATTATATTTCTTTATCGAGAACATTTTACTCCTTAATTTTTAAGACATTTTATAATAAAGCCATTTTCCATTTAAAAATCGCACTGTAAATATAATTGCTCTGACAATCCAGTCCACAAACATGCCGATCCACATCGCCATAAGTCCCATGTGAAACGCCCTTACAAGAAAAATACCAAGTGCCACGCGGCAACCCCACATAATACTGACAGAGGCTATCATCGAAAACTTTACATCACCCGCCGCCCGAAGTCCATACGGCAGACCAAATGCGCCTACCCACACGAGCGGTTTTATAACTGTCATTGCGGCAACCAGCTCAAAACACATCTGCGCAGCCTCAGCCTCCATACCGGCAAGCCATGTCACGGGTTTCGTAATCGCAAGTACCAAAAGGCATGATACAAATGTTCCAATCCCCGCTATGCGCATTAGCTTCACAATATAATATTTTGCCTCTTCTTTCCTGTCCGCGCCAATACACTGACCAACCACTGTCATAAGCCCAATTCCCACGCTATTGCCGAAAAT
>JAMPBI010000184.1 GCA_023666775.1 Alistipes sp.
GGTCCTGAAGCACATGTGCCGCGCTGGTGGGACTTGGCCTTCCCGACAGATTGGCGCTTGGCGCCGCGATAAACACTCCCGATCTGCGGATCAACTGTCGCGCGGCGTCATGATCCGGCATTCGGACGGCAACCGTATCCAGCCCTCCCGTGGTTTCATAGGGAACCTTACCGCTCTTTTTTAATATTAATGTCAACGGACCGGGCCAGAAGTTTTCCGCAAGCAGGTATGCCGTCTGCGGCACTTCCGCGCAGAGTTCATTTAACGCTTTTATATCCGCGATATGAACGATCAGCGGATTATCCGACGGTCTTCCCTTCGCCGCGTAAATCTTCAGCGCCGCCTGCTTATCCAGACCGTTTCCGCCCAGACCGTAAACCGTTTCCGTGGGAAACGCGACAAGCCCTCCCTGCCGCAGTATCTGCGACGCTATTTGAAATGTTTCCGTATCTTCCTTTTTGTTCCGGCCTATGGTCCTAAACAATGTTTCCATCTATTCCTTGAAATATTCTCCTATTCCTTCATAAATCGCGTTCGCTATTTTATCCTGATACTCGTCGGTACAGAGCTTTTCCGCCTCGGCGCGGTTCGATAAAAAACCGCATTCCACGATGACCGTAGGACACGGGGTATGTACCAGCATGTAATATGTCGAATTATCCTTAATGGTACGCGTATTCTCCTCGTCCACACGATCCCTGAGCGCCGTCTGGATCTTATCGGCAAGCACCTGCCCGTTCGCGGAATATTTGTAATAAAACACCTGCGCGCCCCGGACGCTTTCCTGACTGAAACTGTTCTGGTGGATACTGACTACGATATCCGCCTTTGCCTCCTCAATGATCTGGCAGCGTTTTTTCATATCCGCAACCTTCTTGTTGCTGTCTGTCGATTGATACAATCCGTCGTCCGTTGTTCTGGTAAGGACAACCTCATATCCCGCCTCCAGAAGAACCGCCTCTAATTTCTTCGCGATCGCGAGATTGATCTCTTTCTCCAGCGCGTCATTGATCCCTACTTTGCCCGGATCCTCGCCGCCGTGGCCGGGATCGATCACCACCACATATTTTCCCTTGGACGCCTCCGCTCCGCTGGGAAGCACCCTGTATCGAAACGTGCAGTAGATTGCCGCTATCATGAGTATTGCCATGAGTAACTGTAAAATTCTTCGCATGACAATTCCGCCATTGATTTTCTTACATATATTATATTAATTAAGGTAAGAAGCTATTACTGACCACACCGCTTTCTTTTCCAGCCCCAGTCTCCAGCCCGCCACACCGGCAAGACCATAGTTCTTGTACAACTTCATCTTCTCTTCAATGGACCGCTCTGTCTCCAGCCAGATCCGGATGGTTGTGCTGCCGTCTTCATAAGCGCCATAATAAAGCGCTACCGTCTCGTCCCAGACGATCGGTACATTGTTTCTGTCAAGCTGATCCTTTGCCGCTTCCATTCCCAGATCCCTTGTTGACATGCTTACGGTTCCGTCCGTATTTTTCGTTTCGGTCCAGACCCTTACATAATACGGCATCGCATTGATAACCTTGTCCGCCGGGACTTCCTCAAGGGTTTTTACGATCCCGTCCTCCACAAAGCCAATCGACGCTACCGGTCCCGCCTCCTGGGAACCTTTCCAAAATTCATCATATCCCATGATAATGAAATAATCAATCCAGAATGCCTGTTCTTTACGGTTATAGTGGCTGTTGTACTCCCGCGGCACATAGTTATCAATCGAAAGGATAATCCCTCTCTTGCGGCACTCGAAAGACAACTCCCTGATAAACTGTAAATAATGGGAAGCCGTATCATCATTAATATTCTCAAAATCCAGATTAATTCCGTCAAAGCCATACGAATCCGCCTCGGAAATCAACCGGTCGATCACTCTTTTTCTTGCGTTTATATCGGACAATACCGCCAGACGCTCCTCCGCGCTCACGTCAAAATCGTCTACCAGCGCCCACACCTGCATATTCATGGAATGGCATGCCCTGACGTAGTCCGCGTTGGCAAATGAACTTAAATTGCCTTCGCCGCCCGAGAGCTTATACCACGTCGGCGAAACAACATTTACCCCGCTGGTAGACGCCATCGCCTCTTTGACAGCCTCTCCGTATGCCGCGGAACCTATCGCCTGAAAGACAAGGTTGATCTTGCCGTTAAATCTTGTCGCTTCCGGCGCCTGTACTTCAACAAACGTACTTTCTTCCGTTCTCGTATATGTCTCGTCAACCGCTTTTGCCGTCACATATCCCAGATACCCGTCTTCCGTCCGGACTTCGATCCAGTCCTCCAGATCCTGAAGAACCTCTACTTCCTGATTTTCCTTGCCGTCCGTGATGATCGGGCTCTTTATCCCTCCGCGGAAACGGATCGCCGTATCCCGGTTCAACAGGGTATATGTCTTTTCCACATATTCCGTCCACATGAACAGACGCTTCGGCTCCTCGTAAAAACGGTAATTGATATCCGTATATTCTTTCATATAATCAAGCGCGATATAAAATTCATCGTTTACGCGCTTCACGACCGGATAGTCCGTCCGGGAAGTTTCGCCGTACATCGTCGTATACTCCGCCGTATCCGCGGTAAAATAGTACATGTCGTCCGATACGGAGAAGATAACGCAGTCCATTACCTCGTCCCGGTAAAATCTACAGTTTAAATATTCCTCCACATATTCCTGCGGAAGATAACATTTTCCTTCTTCATATAATACTTTCAGCTTCTCATCGTTGACTTTCAGCACTTCATCATTCATGTAAACAAGTATTTCATCTTCGCTCTGCATTTCAAAATAGTCGGTATAAGCCATTCGCTCTTTTGTCGGCGAATATTTCTGATAGAGCTTGATCCCCACAAAAACTACCAACATCAATATCATGATCATAATAATGCACAACGCCATTACTACCTGTTTACCTTTTCGATTCAGCCTCGTTTTTTTCATTCGATTTATACCTCCTGCCACAATCCTACATATTATAACATTTTTTTTCGATACCGTCATCATTTTCTACAAAAAAATATAAGAAAAGACCGGCAGATTTTTCCACCGGTCCGATGCCTAAAGGGGTTTATGCATCTTATTTTTTTCTTATCATGGTAAAATTGACCTTTTCCAGGTCCCCTTCACCGTTTCTTATGTATTCCCGCATATAGCATGTATTTTCTTTCAGAGAATAAATGCCACGGTCACACGCCTCAATATTCTTCCCATTCAGAAAGATATCAATCCCCAGTTCCCGGTATCCAAGCACTTCCGTATAAATCGGAGAAATATTTTTTCTTCGCAATGCAGTGTCCTCCGTCCATATAAGTTATTTTTGTGATATATTGCAGAATAAATGCAAGAAAAGTAACAGAATTCTCCCAACCAAATAATATAATAACAAAAAACACTATGCACCCTCATGTCCATTAATTTAACTAAAATAACGTGCGTAATCTTGGTGAATGACCTTATTGAATAAAGAATTATTGAATTGTAATAAAATGTAAAATATTGAATATGATATATGTTATGTCTTCATTGTAACCGCCCCCTTAATGGAAGCATCTGTTACTTTCTCTCTTATTATACCCATCGTTCGTCCGATTTGCAATCTTTTTCTACATTTAATTGTATTTTTTTTCATAATTTGCGTTTTTTCCATAATATTTCTTTACATATGAATTTATTTTGGTTTATACTATGAACAGTAATTATTTGTTTATTTGTTGGGAGCGGTGATTTATGAGATTAGAAAAAATAAGTGAAAACCAGATACGCTGCACTCTTAACAAGGAAGACCTGGCGGAGCGCGAGCTGAAGATCAGCGAACTTGCCTATGGCACCGAGAAGGCGAAGGATCTATTCCGCGAGATGATGCAGCAGGCTTCCTTTGAATTTGGGTTTGAGGCAGAGGATATTCCACTAATGATAGAAGCCATTCCCGTAACCGGGGATTGTATTATATTGATCATAACCAAGGTAGACGATCCTGAGGAACTGGATACCCGGTTCTCCAAATTTTCTGCCCCACAGGACGATGATATAAATGAAGACTCTTCCGACAGCGAAGACGACGATATCGCTTCCTTATTTTCCAAAATCCAGGAAATCCGGGATTCTTTGGAGTTAAATGAGGACGACATGAATAAAGTCGAGGAAATCACCGTTTCCAATGAAACGACGGACGATTTTATTCCTTTCAAGGATACTTTGAAAAGTGCGATCGCCAAAAGTTCCGGCGCGGAGGTTTCCGAAGAAGCCGCGCCCCGCCGTATCAGCCGTATTTTTTCATTTAATTCCTTTGAAAAGGTGAATACCGCCTGTCAGCTCGCGGCAAATACCTTTAACGGCGCAAGTTCCTTATATAAGGATACGCCAAATAACATGTATTACTTAGTCCTCACATGCGAAAGCAGTCAGGTAGACAAATTTAACCGCACCTGCAACGCCGTTTCGGAATTCGGCACAAGGGTAAAGGCTACTTACGCCACGGAATCTTATTATAAGGAACATTTTGATGTTATTGTAAAGGAAAACGCCGTACCGATACTTGGAAATTTATAAAGCCCCTATCGGACAAAAAGACGGGATATACCGGTGTATTGATCAATACTGCGGTATACCCCGTCTTTATATTTACCTAAAACCGCGAATGATTACTTGGCCGCAAGATACTCGTTGATCTGGTTGATGAGCGCGTCGCTGTCCATTCCATGAACCATTGCCGCCTCTTCCAAGGATTCTCCCTGCGCGGAAGGGCAGCCTACACAATGCATGCCCGCGTCCATGAGGATCGGAATAATTCCTGTATCGATTTGAATCATTTCCGCAATTGTCATATCTTTATTAACTGTTGCCACGATGTATACCTCCATTTCCTGTGTGTCATGAATACTTCGTATTCTATGGCTTGTGTGTCATGAATACTTATTTGCACTGTCATTATAATATAGTTTGCAAAATTTTACAATATATTCACGGAGGTTTTCGTTTGTGGTGATTTACAAAATTTATTTGACATATTCCACATAGTTTCATATAATACTATTAGTGACGGCGCAATCCGCCATCGAAAATATTGTTCGCACACCATATGCGACTAATAAATATATGGCTCGAAAATATTGCTCGCTTACCGGAAGCGTCTAATAAATATCCGGCATGAAAATTCCAGGGGCTGTTGTAAAATAGATGAATAATCTATGGAGCAACAGCCCACTTTTTGTGC
>JAMPBI010000185.1 GCA_023666775.1 Alistipes sp.
AATTTTAATAAACATAGCAAAAAAAATATATTTATGCTAGAATATGTCCAAATATGGTTAATTAGGACATGTTATGAATTGTAAAAGAAACATAACGGACTGGCGGAGACATGGCAGAATAACCAGAAAATTATAATTTAAAGGAGGAAGCTATGAAAGGCAAAACAAAACAAAGAGTCATGGCAGTTGTTTTAACCTTGGTTATGGCAATTGGTTTATTACCTTTGGAATTTCTAGGGGGGGTAGCTGAGGTCAAGGCGGCAGAGACAACCTTGTCAGGTACAGCAGCAGACTTAGGTAATGGCTTTAGTGCGGTTTCCATAGGAGGAGACGGCACGGCGACGGTAGAGACAGACACGAACAAGATGGTGATCAATGAAGGGTCAACGACGGGCGGAGTTAGCGGAACGATGTCAAATGTTGCGTATCTGTATATACCTGTTACCGGTCTTACGACAGGATATAATGTTAAGGCAGATGTAACGGTAAACAGTCTGGTTACGCGTACTGAAGCACAATCAACTCAGGGCGTGTTTATGGGATTTACCACCGAAGCGACAGGAAGCGCTCCGTTTGTCAGTATTGCGATGCGTGGAGACGGAATGTATAATATGTACCGCCAGAATGCAGCAGGAAAAGGCGGTGGTTCGGGTGACAAAAGCACGTTCACGGTAGGAACGGCAGCCGGTTTGGGGATAGAAACCAAAATATCAGATGGAGTGAATAAGTTTTATACAACAGTTAATGGTAGTGCTTTGAAGAATTCAAGCGATGTTGCGGATACTTTGAAAGCGAATCCGTTTGACGGATATGTATTCATTGCGGTAAGCGGAGCGAATGTAACGATTGAGAACCTTGTGATTACAAACGACGATGGTACCGTGGTATACGATCAGGCAACAGCGGGCAGCTCGGCGTCTGCTCCGGCGACGGTGACATTATCATCAACAGCGCAAGATCTTACGAATGAGTTTAGTGCGGTTTCCATAGGAGGAGACGGCGCGGCGACGGTAGAGACAGACACGAACAAGATGGTGATCAATGAAGGATCAACGACGGGCGGAGTCAGCGGAACGATGTCAAATGTTGCGTATCTGTATATACCTGTTACCGGTCTTACGACAGGATATAATGTTAAGGCAGATGTAACGGTAAACAGTCTGGTTACGCGTACTGAAGCACAATCAACTCAGGGCGTGTTTATGGGATTTACCACCGAAGCGACAGGAAGCGCTCCGTTTGTCAGTATTGCGATGCGTGGAGACGGAATGTATAATATGTACCGCCAGAATGCAGCAGGAAAAGGCGGTGGTTCGGGTGACAAAAGCACGTTCACGGTAGGAACGGCAGCCGGTTTGGGGATAGAAACCAAAATATCAGATGGAGTGAATAAGTTTTATACAACAGTTAATGGTAGTGCTTTGAAGAATTCAAGCGATGTTGCGGATACTTTGAAAGCGAATCCGTTTGACGGATATGTATTCATTGCGGTAAGCGGAGCGAATGTAACGATTGAGAACCTTGTGATTACAAACGGCGACGGTACCGTGGTATACGATCAGTCAACAGCGGGCAGCTCAACACCTGCGCCTGCACCGGTACAGACTCCGTGGGACGAAGTTGAGGCGCCGGTAATCAATGGTGTTACAAGAAGTGAGAGTGGAACGCTGGACGTTGATGTTACAGCGGTAATTGATAGAATGAAAGGCGCTGACAGCGCAAAATTGTTCATGTTCCAGAATGGCTTTGAGGTAGCGAATGTAGCGGTAACGGGTACGAATGTATATTCTTTCTCACCGCTTACAGAGGGTGATTTTACCTTCAAAGTAGTTGCAAGCAGAGCGGATTGTCCGGATAAGGAAAGTAATGTGGCGGAATTTACGGGATATAGCCTTCCGCTGGCAGCACCGGAAATCACATGGGTAAATAACCTTGGCAATGGTTCCGTATATGTGGACTGGAACAACCTTCAGGCAGTAGATACATATGATGTAGCCTACAAGGCAGAGGGTGACGCAGATTATACAACGGCAGTAACAGGACTTACGGAAGGTAATTACACGATTGAAGGTCTTACTCCGGGTGTGAAGTATGATGTTAAAGTAACCGTTCATAAAGAAGGTTTCCCGGAAGTTTCGGATACAGAGACAATTACGGTAGGGGATCCGGTTCAGCAGTGGTATGTGGCTGCGGTTGGATCCACGACAAAGCAGGATATTACGGTAGACGGCACGAAGTATAATGCGACAACGGCAAACGGTATGATACCGGTAGCTGATGTGACGAATACGGACGCGAAAATAGAGATCGCTTCATGTACAAACGGAAAGATTTCCGGTAGTGAAGACGGTTTCACATATTACTTTACAAAGATTAATCCTAAGACAGAGAACTTTAAGATGACAGCAACATTTACCGTGACGGATATTTCGGAAGGACCGGATAATCAGACAGGCTGGGGTATTGCAGCGGTCGATGTGGCAGGTTACGGCAGCAAAGACGCAAAATATATGAATTCCATCATGGTTGGTTCTTTGAGAATTGACGGACATACGGCAGATTATGGTTATCATGGGCATGTTGCAAGACAGACCACAGGTTATACCTCATATGATACCAGCAATAATGCCGGTATGGACAGAGTTATCAGCGATTATGGCGCATTGAAGACAAATCTGGAAGATGATAATGTACATGTCGGTGATGTTTGGACATATACACTGGAAAAGACGAATACAGGTTTTGTTGCGACGATGGAAGGCGGCGGAAGCAAGGAATTATTTGACGCCACAACAATCATGCAGCA
This sequence comes from Alistipes sp., assembly GCA_023666775.1. GTDB lineage: Bacteria > Bacillota > Clostridia > Lachnospirales > Lachnospiraceae > MGBC120314. The sequence goes on from JAMPBI010000185.1 coordinate 2,807, forward strand.
GGAAGACGGAACGATCAGTGTTGGTGTATTTGCGGCCCGTAAAGTCGGCGTGGAAATTTCAAATATTCAGTTTGAAAAGAGCGCGGGCAGCGTTGAAGCCGTTGATGTGTCAAATCTGATTGAGCCTTCCGTTAAGGTATGTTCCGGTACGGTTTCCGGCTCAACACAGTATGAGTTTATGGCGGCGCCAAATGTTGACGGTTGGTTAGATGTTTACAATTTTGCAACGAATGAATATGTATTTCAGGGAGTGGTATCTGCTGATGAAACAGTTAAGGTTCCGGTGACCCTTAAGACAGGATATTCCGATATCAAGTATGCGTTTAAGGCAAATGAAAATGTGCCGAATTTAACAACATATGGTATTATTGAAAATACTCTTAGCATTACGGTTCAACAGTGGGGCGCGGAAGGCGAAACTATCTATGTTGCTCCGGGTGCGAGCGAGAGTGGTGAAGGTACAAGAGAAAATCCGTTAGATTTACAGACCGCGTTGAATTATGCGCAGCCTGGACAGGTTATCGTAATGTTAGACGGCGTATATGAGATTGAGAAGGATTTGCGTATTCCGAGAGGTGTAAATGGTACGGAAGAGAAACCGATTACATTAACGGCAGAGAATGTGGGAAGCGTTGTGATCGACGGTTCTAAGCAGGAGTCTTCCTCTTCTTTGATCACTATGATTGGCGACTACTGGCATATGTATGGCATTGAGTTTAGAAACGGACTTGGCAAAGGCGTTAGTGTCAACGGTAATCATAATACTGTGGAAATGTGTACGATCCATGACGTTGGAAACACCGGTCTTCAGATTAGCACTTATTCTACCGGTGAACCGAAGGATCTTTGGCCGTCATATAACTTGATTAAATATTGTGAAGCCTATAATTGTTGTGATCTGCCAAGGAACGACGGGGACGGTTTTGCCGCAAAAATAACCTGCGGTGAGGGCAATCGCTTCTACGGCTGTATTTCTCACCATAATATTGATGATGGCTGGGATTTGTATGCATATGGTACATCAGGACCGATTGGCGCGGTTACCATTGAAAATTGTGTAGCTTATAGCAACGGTTTCCTTACAGCAGATGATCCGACAGATCCGAATGTAAGTTTTGGTGAAGGCAACGGATTTAAACTTGGTGGTGAAAATCAGCCGGGCGCGCATAAGTTGATCAATTGTATTTCATATAACAACTATGCAAAGGGTATTACAAGTAACTCCGGTCCGGATGTACAGGTGATTAATTGTACAGCGTTCAATAACTCATTGGGCGGCGACGCGTATAATGTAAGTTTATATACGAAGACTTCTAATCCAAAGGCATGGGTGCTTGACGGTATGCTGTCAATTGCCGAGAATGGAACGACAGAAGCAGAAGTTGGTGCAAGTAATGGTGTCATTTTATCACTGAGAAGCGCAACGAACTATTTATTTGATGGTAAGAAATCATCAAATACACAGGGTGAAACCGCAACTTCCGATTGGTTCGTAAGTACGGACGTTACGCTTGTTCCGACCATTACACCAAATGGTATTGATATGCACGGATTACTTGAATTGAAGGATCCGTCATTGAATGCAGGCGCGAAGTTTGCTTCCGCGACATGGGAGGCTTCAGCAAAACCGGAAGCGACAAAGACAGTATCGACAAAGAACGTAATTTCCTTTGTCAACTTCAACGCGGTAGCGCTTGGACAGACAGGAAGCGTTAAGACAGGCGATACAACTCCGATCGTTCCGCTTCTTGTGATCATGATGATTTCAGCAGGAATCTGTGGTGCGTATGTGTTCAGAAGAAAAAGAAGCTTCTAACTTTTAAAAATATAACGATGTAATAAAACGGGGCTGTTATGCTTAGGCATAACGGTCCTTGTTTTATTTAATAGGAATTTGCCAACGGGAAAGAAAGAGTTTATTGAATAAATTTGTAAGAAATGCTATAGTATAAACAAAAGATAAAACACAAATTTGGCAAAGGCGGTAATGGGTATGTCGGTATTACAGAGTCAGATAATTCAATCTCTTGATGGTTTGTCAGAAGATAATTTACAGTTTTTACTTGATGTGATCCAGCGTTTTATGAAAACTGATAAAATTGAGGAAAATAGAAGGAATACTCTTGAAAGAGCTGATAATATCCGCAGGATTGGCAGTTTAGAGGGTCAAGATCTCATTGACGCTGATTATGATATAGATGAATGTAATGATGAAATTGCGGAAATGTTCGGGGTAAATGATATATGAATGTGCTGATAGATACACATATAGCTATATGGGCTGTATTAAATGATCCTAGATTACCAAAACGGGCGAAAGATATTATTCTCAACAAAGATAATGTGATTTTTTATAGCACAGCGTCCGTGTGGGAGACTGAAATAAAACATATGCTGCACCCGGATAAGCTTCGTATGA
>JAMPBI010000186.1 GCA_023666775.1 Alistipes sp.
CCGTCCGTAAAATCCAAAACACGGTTTTTGTAAAAATTTTGTAAAACCGCCTACCCTTCCGGCAGATTTCTCATAAAATATTCCACGAAATTTCCGCCGATCACTTTAACCGCCACATCTTCCGGCATTCCTCTGGAAAGAAGGGTCGCCGTCAAAAAAGGAACGCCCGAATGATTTCCCAGGCAATCGTTTGGTTTCTCGATTTCTTTCTTATGATCCATGGCGCAGTCATAGGAGTCACAGAAATCAAACCCGTAACCCACATGAGAAATCCCCATGATTTTTATGGCGTGAAAAATATGTTCGCAGATTTTCAGCACGGGATTATCCTCTTCTTTCACTCCCGCCACCTGCTTATGCCCGTTAATTCCCAGAATACCGCCTTGTCTCGCCAGCGTCTGCATTTGCTCGTCGGTAAGATTGCGGTAATGAAAAAAGACTTCCCTGCACGCGGAATGTGTCGCTATAAACGGTTTCTTTGCCAGAATGGACAGTTCGCGGAAACCGTCGTCGTTCAGGTGGCTTACGTCAATAAAAATGCCCTTCTTTTCCAGATATTCCACCATTTCCATTCCCATGGCGGTAAGACCTCCGTACCGCTGCGCCTTTTCAGAGGCACGGCAGCACCCCGTGGCAAGCAGATTGTTCCTGCTCCATGTCAATGCCGCCCCTCGCATTCCGAGTTCGTAAAAAATATCGATCAGCCGCTTGTCCGCGCCGATAAAATCGAGTCCCTCCGCGTAGAGCAGAAAACCGATCTTATTCTCCGCAAGCACATTTTTTAAATCCTGCCTGCTCTTTACAAGAACGATCTCGTCGTTTTGCGCAATCTCTTCCTTTAAAACGGCGATCTGGTTCAGGGCGCTGCGCAGTCCCATTTCCGGCAAAACCCCGTCCTCAAGAAAAACCGATACCACGATCAGATTGATACCGCAGCGCTTCCAGTTTCCAAGATAATAATTGCGGATAATATCTTTTTCGCCGGACTGCACCCTGTAGAGGATTTCCCCCGGCAGATCCAGATGGGCGTCCACCACGGGATTATTCCGGTGAAGCCGCAGCGCCGTTTTTAAATACTCATTTTCCAAATCCATCACATCTTACCAGTCAGCATGCTTATATTATTATATGCGCTCTACGGCTGTCCTGCGACACAATTCCTTTAAAAGATTCGGGTGTCAAAAGCCCTGCAATGAAATTCATGTCAGCAGATTGCACAAAAGAAATCCTCGCGCACTCCATTGCACAGGACATTACGATGAGCCTCAGGACAAACATCGTGTTCAGCAGAGGCTTCCACGATGTTAGAGTCTCATCTCCATTGTGCAAAAGTCGTTTGCTCCGACTTCTTTTGTGCAATCTGCCAAGTGAAGTTTATAAGCAGGACTTTTGACACCCGAATCTTTTAAATAAAAAAACGCCGGAAAGAACCGCTACGGCTCTTCCCGGCATTCATCATTTCTATAATTTTCCTACAATTTCCTGAACCTCTTCCCGCTCCATATCCAGTGCGATCATCAGTTCATTGCAGATAGCGTCTTCCGCACGCTTCAGATAACGGTCGTCCGTAGACGTAATCTTCTTCCCCTCGCTGATACGCTTATTCTGCTTTTTGCGGATCGTCTTCACAAGACTGATAAGCTGTATCAGATCGCAGGAAGCAATCATCTCCTTGTATTTTACTTCCATTAATTTATCTTCCGTAACCGGAATCTCCCGGATCGTATCCATATTCTTTAAAAGTTCTGCCGCTTCTTTCCTGGAAATAATCCTGCGCATGATCACTTTGGCGTTATCCACCGGAGAGCAGATCTTACTCTCCTTCAAAGCAACCGGCGACAACAGATAGTAAATCCTGCCGCTTGGCGCACCCGGTATATCGATTTGGGAAATATCCTTCACAACGCATATTCCGTCGTTTCCATATACAATATAATCTCCGATCGTAAACATTTCCGTCACCTCCGTTTCCTGTCACGCATCCAAAATCTAAGTGAAACAAAAAGACCATCTGCTCAATCTTCAATGAAATTAAAGAACAAATGGTCCATGTGAGATTCGTGCTATTTATAAGATAATTATAACATAAAAAACGAATCAATGTAAGTAAAATTTTAAAAAAATTTTCAGCCGATCACGTCGCCCATATCATACATTCCCGCCGGTTTACCTGCCAGAAACTTCGCCGCTTCGATGGCGCCTTTCGCGAAAACAGACTTGGAAAACGCCGTGTGTTTAAATTCGATCACTTCGTCTTCCCCGCAGAAGAACACTTCATGCTCTCCCACAATGGTTCCGCCGCGCACCGCGCTGATACCGATTTCCTTTTCTTCTCTCTTTTTACGTTCCTTGGAGCGGTCAAATTTATAATAATAACCTTCGTCCAGTGCTTCTTTCAAAGAATCCGCCAGCGCAAGCGCCGTTCCGCTCGGTGCGTCCACCTTCTGGTTGTGGTGCTTTTCCACGATCTCCATGTCAAATCCCGCCGGCGCAAGGATTTCCGCCGCCTGCTTTAACAGTTTAAACAAGGTGTTGATACCGAGGGACATATTTGCCGATTTGAGGACCGCCACCTGCTTTGAAGCCTCGCGGACCTTTGCCACCTGCTCCTCGGTAAGCCCCGTGGTACACAGTACGACCGGCACGTTATTCTTCACGCTGTAGTCCAGCAGTCCGTCCACCGCCTTCGCCGCCGCAAAATCAATGATAACGTCGGCTTTCACGATACAATCGTGAAAAGACGAAAAAACCGGATAAGCGTTATGTCCGTCGTCGAAGGGATCGATACCCGCAACGATCTGCGCCTCCTCGTCTTTTGCGATCAGCCCGGTGATCACCTGACCCATTTTGCCGTTACAGCCATGCATAATTACTCTAACCATCTATGTATGCCTCCAATTATTTAATCAGTCCATAATTTCTCATGGCAGTCTTTAACTTCTCAAGATTTGCCGGTTCCATAGGAGATAACGGTCTTCTGAGAGGTCCCACATTCATTCCCATCAGGTTCATGGCATGTTTTACCGGGATCGGATTGACCTCGCAGAACAGCGCGTCGATCAGCTCGATCGCCTGAAGCTGCATGGCAAGGCTTCCCGCCGTATCGCCTTCCAAATATTTCGCGACAATATCGTGGGTCTGTTCCGGCGCGATATTGGAAAGAACGGAAATAACGCCGCAGCCGCCCAGAGACAGAATCGGCACGATCTGGTCGTCGTTTCCCGAATACATATCAATGCAGCCTTCCGCAAGGGACATCAGCTTCGCGCACTGGGAAATGTTGCCCGTCGCTTCCTTGATACCTACGATATTATCTACATTCTTCGCCAGCGTGACCGCCGTCTGCGGCAAAATGTTGCAGCCGGTACGCCCTGGCACGTTGTACATAATGATCGGCGCGTCCACGGACTTCGCGATCATCGTGTAATGCTCGATCAGTCCGTTCTGGGTTGCCTTATTGTAGTAAGGCGTCACTACCAGAAGACCGTCCGCGCCATATTTGCAAGCCTCTTTTGAGAGATAGATCGCCGTCTCCGTACAGTTAGAACCGGTTCCCGCGATAACCGGCACGCGTTTATTTACCTTTTCCACCGTATAGCGGATCGCTTCCAGATGTTCCTCATGGGTCAGCGTTGACGCTTCGCCCGTTGTTCCGCAGATGATAATGCTGTCCGTCTTGTTCTCGATCTGAAAATCAATGATCTCGCCCAGCTTTTCATAATTTACTGCTCCCGTTTCGGTCATCGGTGTGACAATCGCTACACCGGCACCCTTAAAAATCGCCATATCAAATCCTCCAATAAATTTCTTAATAAAGAAAAAAGTTAACCGCCGGGTTAACTCAAAGAATGAAACGATATTCTTCAAGTAGCTCCCCATCTTGCGATGACAGTCATACGGATCTTAACCGTATGCCCAGAACATGAACCTCAGGAAATCCATGAACTTCGGCGTTGTCTCCTTTCAAATGTGATTATTTGTGCCTGCCACAAATCACAGCCTACTGATAAACCAACGCAACCTCTACTTTCTCTATATTTAAAACTACTATAGCACTATATGGGGGGAATGTCAACAAAATAGAGCAAACTATTATTCCGTTTCCTTTATTTCATCAAGGAGATAAATCGCGTAAACCGTTTCAATCCTCAGCGGATCCCGGCCGATACTGCCGGCGTCATATACAACCCGGATCGTATCATTCCTCCTTAAATCGGGTCTTGCCGATTTATTCACCGTATCCGAACGGACAAGTACCGTCTCTTTGTCAGCCGCCCGCAAACTGCTATTCGCGTCCCCGGTATCAAGAAGTTCCACAACGACAAATTCTTCTCCCACATCTAACACAACGGCGTTCATATAGTCCTGCCCGCCGCTGGAAGTATTCATGACCGCTATACCCGATACTAGAACAATCGCGGTTATCATTAATAAAACAATCGATTTACTTTTTTTCAATAAGGCACCTTCTTTCTTGTCTGATAGGAAATTGCGCTGCTCCGTTCTCCTATGCGGATAGCGCCCGGCAAACCGGAAATTATATATGTGCCTGAATACACCGTATGGGGGTTTCAAGCAATTCTTGGATATAGGATAAGCATTCATTGTCAATTTTGTCTAATGGATTTAATATGGTTAATTCAACACACGAAAATCCACATGGAAAATAATATTGTAAATCATTAAGCGTGCTGTGTCCCCCGCAACAGGGCAGATTCACAGACAAATCCGTAAAATGGCGTTTCCATGCCATATCCATTGCTGTACTCCACCAATCAAAATCGATCGTTTTACCGCATATTGGGCATATTATTTTCTCCAGATTATCTCCACAATCAATAAACATCGGCGTGTCATAGGTTTTCAATTCAATATTATCTGCTATGATTTTTGTTTTAAGAACATCGGCAATTTTTTGTACATTTCGACTATCCAAGTGGCAATAAGGATCCGTTGGAATAATCTTGACAATATAGTCTGACATAACATATCCTCTCTTTTTTTAATTGGGGTGATAAACCGGAAGTTAATGCATTATCATATCCTCCCATTCGTTTTCCCACTCCCATAGGACCATTTATAATTATTACTTTCATACTGTATATTCTCCAAATACCGATTGAGATTTGATGATTTTAATTCCCCCGAATTCGGGGGAATTAAAATCATTTCAAGACCTTTGTAGTCTGTTCTTCCAAAATGGACATCTGATGTATG
>JAMPBI010000187.1 GCA_023666775.1 Alistipes sp.
ACCGGAAGTTTCATAATCTATGGCGCTGTTTGCGTTATCTACCGGTCCGGATACATAAAGCGCACCTCCTGTGACGGAAAATGAGCCGTTGGAGTCAATCCCGTCCCCACGCGCGTTAATATATACCGTGCCGCCCGCAATCAAAAGGGAAGGGGAGACATTCGTATCGCTGGCGGCGTTAATGCCGTCGTCATCGGAATGGATCTTAATGTATCCGCCGGAAATGGTTATGCTGCCTCCCTCGATTCCTTCGTTGCATGTGGCGATATCAATGGAACCGTCGTTGACGGTAATCGCTTCATCGCCGTGGAAACCGTCGTCTCCTGCGTTTATTGTGAAAGCGCCGTTGTCAATCCGTATGGTTTTGCCGGCATTAAAACCGTCTTCCTTCGCGGTAATGGTAAATGTACCGTCCGTTATTTTCAGATCGTCTTTTGTGACAACACCATGACCTTCCGCCGCCGTGATCTGAAGGCTGCCGCCGCCGTCTATGGTTAAATCGCATTTGGCAAAAATAACGCTGTCAACGTTGGTACTTCCGATAGGAGTGTAGCTGCCACCGTTTTCCAGAATATTTGTCGTGCCGTCGTTTAGCGTAATAAATACTTTATCTGCCGATTGGACAAAGATTGCCGCGTTGGAGCCGTTGGAAATTGATACGCCGTCAAAAATAAGACGGACTTTGTCGTTATCGTCTGCCGCAATGACGATCATTCCGTCTTGCAGAGTCCCCGATAACAGGTAGGTGCCTTCGTTTCCGATGGTGATATTGCCGTTTCCTATGGAAACGGAATTGGAATCACATTGCGCGGAATTACCGGTCAGAGTGATTTTTATTCCTTCGGAACCGTTGGAATTGCCGGAAGCGATATTTGCAGATGAGGGATCCGCGTTCGCGATATTGCCGCAGGCGGTCAGCGGTAATAGGATAAAACAAAAAATCGCGATCATGGGGAAGAACCTATATTTTGTTTTTCTGTTCATGGTTTTCGTCCTTTCTACTATTATAATATATTATAATTCGTAAGCCGTGCTTTCCTGGTAGGATATGGAAATTTCCAGGTTGCCGTTGCGGCAGCGCAGATCGTCTATCATTTCTTTTTCCTTTTCGCTGCCGTCCATTATCAAATGATAGGTCAGCTTAAAAAGGCTGCCCATATTGGTTGTTTTTACCTGCATTAATTCGTGGGAAGAAGTGTATTTATCCAGAACTTCATCAAATACGCCTGTATAATCCAGATCTTCCGGGATCGTGATATGAAGGACTTTGTACCGCTCGCCGTTCTTTTTGGCGCCAAAGTCAAATTTATTGTAAAGCAGGATAACGCCGCCTAAGATCAGCGCGAACAACGCGGCATACCCCAGATATCCCATACCGGCGATAAGACCGGCGCACATGGCGAGAAAAAGCGCGCTGATTTCCTTTGCGGTGCCGGGAAGGGAACGGAAGCGGACAAGGCTGAAAGCGCCCGCGACGGCAACACCCGTTCCGATATTGCCGTTGACCATCATAATGACCACGCAGACGATGGCGGGCAGCGTGGCAAGCGTTACGAGAAAACTTTTCGTATAACGGCTTTTATAAGTATAGATACCTGCGATCAGTAAGCCGATCAGCAGGGAAACCGCCAGACACAACAAAAAATCAGGGACGGTGATGACCGTCGTAAATTCCGAATCAAATATTCCTTTAAAAATTGTTTTAGACATAGAGGACTTCTCCTTTCTCTCTTAGCAGGATCATCTGGTAAGCGCTGCCGTATTTGGAAAAAGACGTTTTTCTTATATTTTCTTCCGACAGGACTCCGGTAAGCCAGAGCGGGATACTGTCGGAGGTCTTGATTTCCATGAGAACCTCGCCGGGATTTAAAATCGTTTCTCCGTAAACGTCGGTTTTCAAAGTCAGGTCCGTCTCCCGCCATAGGATATTTTCGTCAAAAGTAACGCGAAACGCCCCGGGTTCTTTAGTAAAGTAGGCTTCTCTCTCATAGGAAAGAAATACTCTTGGGGCAAGGTTTTCATAAAAATGAAGAAAATAATCCACCTCGGCGGTAATCTGTGTTTTTGGGGAAAGAAAGTCCGCCCCGGCAAGATATTCTTCCGCCGTTTTCTGGGTGGTGATAAAGCGGCGTTTGAAAACCACATCATTGAATTTCTTTTTCAATTCGACAAACACCTCGTCGGACGGGTCGGTTGTCTTATAGCTGCGGACCCGCAGTTTTTCTTTGTATACAGGTTTTTGCAGGGAAGCGCGGACAAGACGGTAGTTGTCCGTGTCATAGTAAATGTTACGGATCGTGCTGTGGCCGTAATTGTCCGGCTGCATATATGGTTTCATGGCACGGAGGATCTTTTCCTTCTGTTTTCTGCTGATAAGATATTTTATTTCGTACCGCTGAAAGACGGTCTGTGCGTTTGTGTTATCGTTCATTTTACTGTCTGCTCCCGTGTAGTTATTTTTGATGAGCTTATCATATCAGTGAAACCTTAATACAACCTAAATAAAATGTGAACCTTTTGTGTTTTGCGGCTGTTTGGTTTATAATATTATAGAAGATATTTTTTAAGGAGGGTTTTCCATGCGCCTGCTGATCGCAGATGACGATAAGGATATAAGAAGGGCTTTGACCGTGCTTTTTGAGCGCAATAATTACAGTGTGGACGCGGTGGCTGACGGTAAGGACGTCTGCGCTTACGCGGCAGATGGAAATTACGATGGGATCGTGCTGGATATTATGCTGCCGGGAATGGACGGATTGGAAGTGCTTCATGAACTGAGGGCAAAAGGCGTCAAAACGCCGGTACTGCTTTTGAGCGCCAAGAGTGACATTGAAGACCGGGTAAACGGACTGGACGCCGGCGCGGACGATTACCTGCCGAAACCTTTTGCCGTCAGCGAACTGCTGGCAAGGGTGCGCGCCATGCTCCGCCGGAAAGAAAATTATCAGACGGAACGGTTGGAATTTCAGGGCGTGACGCTTGATCTGGCTACTTTTGAACTGGGTTTCGGGGGAAATACCACGCGTCTGGTCAATAGGGAATTTCAGATGATGCAGCTTCTGTTTCAGTCGCCCGGCGCCGTTGTTTCAACGGAACAGTTTATGGAACGGATCTGGGGCTGGGACAGTGAAGTGGAGGTCAGCGTTGTGTGGGTTTACGTTTCCAATCTCAGAAAAAAGCTGGAAAAGCTGGGAGCGCCGGTCGGTATCAAGGCTGTACGGGGCGTGGGATACTGTGTTGAGAAAAAGCCCAAAACCGGAAAGGAAGTCTGACGTATGATCTCAAAACTTCGTAAAAAGTTTATATCAATAACCGCCACGGCGCTGTTTATCCTGATCCTGCTGGTGATTACCACGATTAACTGTGTTTATGCTTTTCAGAGCAATAAAATGCTGGATTTCCGTCTGGAACGGATCATGGACGAACAGAAAAATGCGGATATTTTCCATGAGAGAAGGGAACAGCCGCCTTTTGACATGAAAATGATGATAAGACCCGACGGCTGTCTGATCTATCTTAACGCGGACGGAACTTTGAAAGAAATACGACAGGACGCCGTCGGAATTTATTCGGAGGAGGAACTGCGGACGGCTGCCGCAGAGATTTATCGGAGCGGGAAAAAGAGCGGCTGGTATCGCTATTTTAAATTCCGTTTGGAAACGGCGGCGAATGACGGCGGCGCGGCAGAAATCCGGATCGGAATGGTCAATGCGGCGCTTGATCTCAATTCGATCTTTACCATGCTGGTGATTTCCGTTGTGATCGGAATGGGAAGTTTTCTGCTGGTTCTTCTTATTCTTGTGTTCGCGTCGAAAAGGGCGGTGGCTTCCGCCGCGGAGAGTTACGCGAAGCAGAAACAGTTTGTCACGGACGCGGGACATGAACTGAAAAGTCCGCTGACGGTGATTTCCGCCAATAACGAACTGGCAAGAATGGTTTACGGCGACAGCGAATGGTTTGACGGGATCGATAAGCAGGTAGCCAGAATGAACGGACTTGTCCGCAGTCTGATAACGCTTGCAAAAATGGACGAGGAGGAAAAAACGGTTTTTGTTTCGTTTAATTTAAGCGACGCGGTGTATGATACGGCGAAATCCTTTGAAAATCTGATCCGTGCCGGCGGGAAACGGATCACGCTGGAGATCCGAGACGGCATATTCTGCCTTGGCGACGAGGCGAAGATCCGGCAGGTTGTATCGGTTTTGATGGATAATGCCATGAAATATTGCGATAGGGACGGAGATATTGTGGTGAGGCTGACGGAGGACAGGCAGAGCCGTATTCAGATCATTAACGATTATGCCGGGGCGGCGGACTGCGATTTAAGCAGGATATTCGAGCGGTTTTACCGCGGGGATAAGGCGAGACCTCTTGACGGCAGTTATGGTCTGGGGCTTGCCATCGCGAAGAGTATCGTGGAACTGCATAAGGGCGAGATCCGGGCTAAAGTTCTGGAACAGAAAAAAATCATGTTTGAAGTAATTTTAAATAAAAACATAAAATAGAGAAATTGCAGAGCGATTTCCTATTAAACAAAATAGAGGCTGCCGCTCCGAAAAGCAGCAGCCTGTTGTATCAGCGGTTGGTAAGGATCTCCCGGACCTTTTCACATCGTTTCTCAACGGAATACGTCTGGAAAGAAAGTTTTCTTACGCGGTAAATGTCCTGATTGTCGGCGATCTCTGCCAGCTTGATCCTGGTGCAGATATCGTTCGTCGCGATATCGTCAATGTATTCAAAATAAGTTACGTCGTTCTTGCGTGTAAGCTGCTCCACGCAGTCAATGATCTCCCGGGATAGCCCCAGTTCCTTTAAATCATAAATGCTGCATGTGGAATCCTCCAGAACGTCATGAAGGACCGCCACGATCTTTTCTGTTTCCGTGTCCATCTGATCCATGATCCGGAGGGAATGGTTGATGTACGGTTCACCATTTTCACTTGTCATACCTTCCAATGCTTTTTTTGCGAAATCAATTGCTTTTTGTAACATATGAATCACCTTCTTTTCTTATTTTCGGAAGACAACAATTTCGGTTTCATCGGTATATCCGATCGTTCTCATGTATTCTTTGAAACGTCCGATCGTATCAAAGAATTTCTGGTAATTTTCAAATGCGAGCTTGAAATATTCGATCGCGCTCTCACGGTTTCCGTCTTCGGCGGCATACCACGAATCGCAGGCATATT
>JAMPBI010000188.1 GCA_023666775.1 Alistipes sp.
ACATGCCGGAGTTGTTTTTGCATTTTTAAAATGCAAAAAAATGGGGAAACTCAAATAAAGATTTTGTTTTGTAAACCGTATAGCCCTCGTAATAATAGCTATAGTCAATGCCTTTCATATATAATTCCCTGTCATTGATTTTATCCGTGAGAGCCTGCTTTAAAATATACTTGATTTCAATATCCTGAACTGGGCTTCGCTCCATCGCCAGCAGATACTCGTCCTTATCCACCCTGCTCCAGTCAATAACATGTCCTGTTTCTTTCCTCAAAATATGGTCAAGCCATATCCTCATGCTGCGGCCGTTGCCTTCCCGAAACGGATGCGCTACATTCATTTCCACATACTTTTCAATAATTTCGTCAAACGCGGCCTGAGGCATCTTCTCGATCTTTTCCAACGCGGATTGCAGATACAGGGCGGGCACGAACCGGAAATGGCTCTTAGAAATATTTACATTTCTCGTTTTCCCCGCAAATTCATAAATTTCATCAAACAAATACTGATGGATCTGCGCAAGGGTTTTGTAAGTTCCGGCTTCCCAATCGTCTAAATATCCCTTCTCAAATAATTCCAATGCTTTCTTCTTGCTGATTTTCTCCTCAACCCGCGCAAGCTCCGCCGGATCGTTAATGGATAATTTATTTTCAAGCGTCATATTTCTTAACCTCTACGCACATATTTTACCTTCTTTGTAGCATTGACAAATGTATTCCCTCGGCTGATAATAAAAATCCGTATTGTAATTTGATATTGCGTCATTGATCCATGAAGAATAAACCTCCACAACATGATCAATAATATTATCCACATCATCTTCCGCAATATCTTCTATCAAACGTTCGTATACTTCCCCAATTGTCCAATAATCCGGTACCTCATACCTGCATTTTGCCACATTATCATAAGTATCCGATGGAATATTGCAACGGTTAATAAACTCATCTGCCGTTTTTTCAATCGGCTCACAGTGAAAAATGTCCGCATATTTATATATTCTTTTTACGATATCTCTGCCCATATGCTTCACAACAACCGATCTTTTTAGCTTTTGCCGCCTTCCAATATATTCAATCAGGCTGCATGTAAAAAATAACGCGCTGTCATTCTTCATCTCTTACCTCACTCCCTTTCATAAAACGCAATGTTGCCAACGCTCTTATTGTATGGAAACTGATCTGATGTGTCGGTTTCTTAAACCGCGCCAAATCCCAGAAAGCCTCTCTGTTGATCTTTCCATCAATAAAATTTTGAACATAATTAAATATCGTATCATCGGCCATAGGCCCTTCGACAATGTCATAATCATGCGCTTTTCCGGTTCTGCAGGCAACGACAAAATCCAACCATTCTTCGCATAACCGCGGGAATATTTTAATATTTAAAGTATTATCCGGCGTATATTGATACTCATTTAAAAATCCCCTTCCATCAAATCTTGTAGCCCAGCGTTTTGCCTGCTCTGAAAATAAGGTGCAATAAAATCCGAAATAAAAATCTTTATTATACTTTTGAATCCGTATCTCCGGAAATTCAACAATTTCTTTACTTCCATGATACAAAATAATCTCATTCGCCATTCTATCCGACCCTTTCCACGAATATATTAATCAATATATTTCTATATATTATATCATCAAACATATCAATATTCAAACATGTATTACCCATGCCGTTTCGTCCACAGCCGCACTTTTGACACCTGTGCCGTCCCATGCTATAATAAATAAGTTTACGATAACGAAAATCGTCAGAAAGAGGCAGACTATGAAAAAAAGAATTATTACATTTGGTGAAATCATGTTACGGCTTTCACCGGAAAACAATGACCGCTTCGTCCAATGCAACCGCTTTGAAGGCGTGTATGGCGGCGGAGAGGCAAACACAGCCGTTTCCCTTGCAACATTCGGCGTCGATACGAGTTATGTTACAAAACTTCCCGCTCACGGGATCGGTCAGGCGGCGGTTAATTCCCTGCGCGAATACGGCGTCGATACTTCCAATATCGTTCGCGGCGGAGAACAGATCGGCATTTACTTTCTTGAAAAAAAGACGAGCCAGCGCCCGTCCAATGTGATTTATAACCGAAAAGGCTCGGCGATCGCCCTTGCCGTCGAAGAAGACTTTGACTGGGACAAAATTTTTGACGGCGCCGTATGGTTCCATTTCTCGGGTATCACACCGGCAGTCAGTCCCACGCTGGCAAAAGTATGCCTTAACGCATGCAGGAAAGCAAAAGAACTGGGACTTACCATAAGCTGTGATTTAAACTACAGAAGTAAATTATGGGACGGCGGAACCGCCAACCGCGTTATGACGGAAATATGTCAATATGTGGATATCTGTATCGCTAATGAAGACGACGCCATCGGCATTTTCCAGCTTGACACCACCTGCATACCAAACGCGGCAGACTTGCGGGAACCGGTTCTTTCAAAAGTAAAAAATGAATTTGTCGCTAAAGAACTGATGAAACGCTTCCCGTTTAAAATGGTGGCTTCCGTATGGCGCAACGAGCAATCCATCACCACCTTTGAACTCCAGTCCATGGTCTACACCAACGGCACCGCCTACTACAGCAAAGAATACTATATGAGCGTTCTTGATTACATCGGTGCCGGTGACGCGTTCTGCGCCGGACTGATCTATGCCCTGTTACATAATTATGAACCGCAGAAGTGCGTGGAATTTGCAAACGCCGCAAGCTGCTTAAAGCACACCGTGAGCGGCGATTACAACCTGATCACCCTTGAGGAAGTAGAACGGCTGGCATTTTCCGAAACGGGAAACGAAGTTTCAAGATAATGTTTATAAAAAAGAGAAATTACAACGCAATTTCCTATTAAATAAAGAGGGAGGACCGGGGCGGCTGAAATTTATCATGCCGGCTCCGGTTTTTTATCTGTATGAGTGTAAGATTTTTTATAATCATTATTCCCTACATATTCGCCTCAAATTCTTCAATCGTATCCGTCCTTGCCGCCAGTACGATCCAGCTTTTTAACTTTTCGACATCTTTTTCACTGTCAATCCTCTTCCGGATCTGCTCGGATATCGTTCCATGACATAAGAGAAGCTGTAAAATTCCCTGCGTTATTCCCTGAACAATACCTTCATTGCGTCCTGCATTCCAATATCTGTCAATCAATTCACACATAGTAATTCCTCCTACCACTTCCTGTCCGCCATACAGCAAAGCGTTTACAATATCCGAAAACACATCTGCGTACTGTTCCAAATTTTTTTGACTAATATCTTTATTCCCCATATTTATTTTGTGCAATGTGATTTCGATGATACTATTCTATCCGAAAATTAATTACAAAAAATGTAAGAAAAATCAGAATAATAGAACATTAATGAAAATTTAGTACAACTCCTCTAGGAATATACTAGAACAAAATGGAGAAAAAGTCAAGAAAAAATTTAAAACGAAATACAGGAGCAGACCCACAAACGGGCGAAGCCGCAAAATTTGTCTGCTCCCAATAAATCAATTTGTCATATTCTTTTCCAATAAATTTAAGTTTTGCTCCATATTATCCGTTGAAATCTCATTTTGACGATCGTTTATCATATCCGTCGGTTTTGAGATTTCCAGACTCATGGTTGTTTCCATTCCGCCGACATTCATGGTGATCACAAGCACTCTGGAACCGTCCGGTTTTACAACAATATCGGATTCGGTTTTCGATTCCTTGGTTTCGGTTTCCGTTTTCCGTCTCTGTGCCTCTTCCAGACTGCGCTCCAGACCAGCCTTTCTCAATGCCGCCTGCTTCTCTCTTTTTGCTCTGTTGATCGCGTTCACTTTTGCCACACGTTCCGGTGAATCCGCGCAGCCGCTGATATAGGTAACACTTCCGTCCTCATGGATCACTACGCCGCAAGGCTGGTAATCCAGTCCCTTTGCCGCGCAAAGTGCCGTCTGCCTTGGAATATCGGCAAAGAAAAAATCAATCTTTCTCTCATAGTACGCCGCTTTTTGCGGATTTTTCGCCATCTGCTCCAAAATATTCGGCGCGATCACAACATCATTCCCTCTCATGCTTTTTCCCATTTTTTCAAGGCTTTCCCTGTCTTTTCCCACACTTTCGATCGTAACATTGCCATACTTCTTTTCCAGATACTTTCGATAACTTTCTACACCGGACGCGTCCGATGATTCCTCCGCGCCTTGCACCTGCGCCGCAAAACTCATTTGAGGTATCGCTGTTTTTACCTCCTTGGGAATATTTTTTGAAACTCCCTGACGCCATGTGTTTACCCATTGACCGTATGTGTTGTTAATCTCCATCTGCGTTTCTCCTTCCATTTTTTCGTTTACCGATATTGTCTACCCCTGCTAAAGAAAATAAAACCTCTGTCTGAAATCCTATGTTATCAGTTTCGTCATATTTGAGAATATTTAAATTTTTTAATTCCGAACGATCCGCATATATCGCCTTCGATTTTTTCTTTTTTTCACTTTCTTCATCTCCCCAGTCAAACTCCAAATAGTATCCGCCTGTTCCGTCTTCATGGATAAATACTCCATGGCTTTTTACCAACCCGCCGGTCAATTTACCCGACCACGGTATCTCTTCGATCGACTTATACACTTTCTTCCTGAAAGCATTATCCTTTTTCATTCTTAATAAGGCTTTCTTCGAGATAATTACGTTTCTGCCGCCATACATATCATATTTTTCCAACATCGCGGTATCATACATTTGGGCTTCTGTATCTGTTTTCGCGCAGCTGTAATCTGCGACAACCGTATTGACATTGAATTTTTCGTCCAGAAATTTCTTCATTTCCGCAATCTCCGTGTCTTCACTTACCTGTTTCTCTAATAATTTTTCCATTCTCTCATGGCGTTTTTCCCACCATGATTTTTCATTTCCCAAAATGTTTGAACCGCTTCCGCCTATCGGTCCGGCATAACCGTAGCATTCCTCCGGCGACGCTCCGATCACCTGATAGCCAACCGCTTTCGCACCCATAATGCCGTTTACGGAATACATCTTCCTTACCATGTTTAAAACCGTATTCTCCCATTCCGGATCATTTTTCATCCGATCAAAACATTCTTCCGTGATGGTCAGGGTTCCTCCCGCTATTGTTGAACGAACCCACGCGCTTACGGGCATTTTTGACATTTCATTCATAAACCACTGTTTGTATTCGTCCATTGTCATTTCTTCTTTAG
>JAMPBI010000189.1 GCA_023666775.1 Alistipes sp.
TCATACACCACAAACTCTCTCGTCGAATGTTCCTTCATATACGCCTTTGCCAGATCGTCCACAGGGAAAATGCCGTTCTTTCCACCTGCCTCAATCGCCATATTGGCAATAGTAAAGCGATCGTCCATAGTGAGGTTCACAATTCCGTCGCCCACAAACTCCATAGACTTATACAAAGCGCCGTCAACGCCGATCATTCCGATAATATGTAAAATAATATCCTTACCGCTGACCCACTGCGCCGGTTTTCCCGTAAGAACAAACTTGATCGCGGAAGGCACCTTAAACCATGCCTTACCGGTTGCCATGCCTGCTGCCATATCCGTTGAGCCGACGCCCGTCGAAAACGCTCCCAGAGCGCCGTATGTACAGGTATGGGAATCCGCACCGATGATCACGTCGCCCGCCACCGTAAGTCCTTTTTCCGGCAGGAGCGCATGCTCAATACCCATCTGACCAACCTCGAAATAGTTGGTAATATCGTGTTTTGCGGCAAACTGTCTCACACATTTACAATGCTCCGCCGACTTGATATCCTTATTCGGCACGAAATGATCCGGCACAAGCGCGATCTTATCCTTATCAAACACCGTCGTGATCTTCATCTTCTCCATTTCATGGATCGCAACCGGCGACGTAATATCGTTACCCAGCACAAGATCAAGATCTGCTTCGATCAACTGTCCGGCTTTCACTTCACTAAGCCCGGCATGCGCTGCAAGTATTTTCTGAGTCATTGTCATTCCCATGTCTTTATCTCCTTTACTCTCAAAAACTATTGTTTTTATTTTACACTAATTGGGAGAGAAATGCAAACGTGGCGGAACAGATACCATATCAAGGAACTATTCAAAAACCGCAGGGGAAATTAATCCTCTGCGGTTTTTCCTTCATCAAACTTATATTTTCCTGCTCCGGCACCGGTTACTTTCGTAATGATCCCGGCACTCTTCATTGCATTCATAACATTTGTAGCCTTAGACTTGGAACAATTTAACCAATTCTGAACGTCACCTTGTCCAAACGGCTCGCCATTTGGGGATTGCTCATATACAATCTCTATATTTGCAATAAACCGGTCCGTTATCCCCGCACTCTTGAGCCGTGGAATAAAAATTTCAAACGCGTTGCTTACTTTTTCCGCTTCATTGCTTACTTTTTCCGGTTCATTGCTTACTTTTTCCGGCTCATTGCTTACTTTTTCCGCTTCATTGCTTACTTTTCTAAAAATTGTAACCTTAAATCCGTCTCCAAATTCTTCAAAAAGAGGCTCCGGCAAACCATATGACTTACACTTATTGATAATTCTCGGAAGTCCGGTTCCCCATGCTTCAACAAAATGCATATAATGAAAAGCCTCGGCAATCGCCTCGTTTCTGCAAGATGATTTTCCACATTTGGCTGTTTCGATGTCCAGACCGCCATATAACATTCCCGGGGACAATACCTCTATCCTGTCATCAAAAATGCAAACCTGAACACACGATTTATCCAAATAACTTCTATGCACAACCGCATTCGCCACCATCTCCCTGATAGCAGATATCGGAAGTTCAAATACATCATTTCTATAGATACCATCAATCCTGGCTCCCATATCAATGTGCCTTAAAACAAAATTATACGCGTCATCAACCTGCGTATAAATAGGACCGTCAAATTCCTTTCTATCAATAAACACATCGCGCGTTGTTCCTTTAAATAACGCGCACTGTATCTTTGCCGACTTATTCCTGTTATCCGTTAAAAGTTCAAATGCATGTGTGGGATATAACTTTCTTCCAATCCTGCATAGAACCCCAAAATCCTCCAGTTTTTCTATCGTCATATCCTTGATCGCATTTTTTTCTTCTTCCGTTTCACAAGAATCAACAGCAATACTTTTCATTTTCTTACACAACTCGTTTGCTTTATCCTCATCAAACTCCCGCCCGATATCCCGCATTGAATCGTAAGAAATACTTTGCCCCTCAAGCTCGAGTTCCTTTAATTTTCTTGCGTCAGCCGGTCTGCTTGTCCCGTTTATTCGAATATATGCCGAGATTTCTTTGCCTCTTTTTGTCAGGTAATATGGTCTGAACTTTCCCGGGGCAACATCAATTTCAAGTATCGTTTTATCTTCAACAGTTTTAATCGCTATATCCGGTTCTATCTGTGGAGTGCATGCGTCAGAAATCATATTGGAAATGGAATCCGATAATTTAAACGGACTCTGTTCGCCAATCCCATATACGTCGCATGTCCCATCTTCTATCCCCAAAATAATCTTGCCGCCTGTACTATTGGAAAATGCAATAATATCTTTTAAAAATTTTTCATGGTTTTGGGGAATTTCTCTTTTAAATTCCACATTTTTTCCTTCTCCAAAATACTCCTTGCTTACCATAGCACATAAACTCCTTATTCCTATCCGACTGTCTACTATTTTATCATATTTCCCTCTCTCAGCTCAACTTATTAAAATAATTTGTTTCATACCTGTTTTTCCTTCACCTTACCCTGACTTGCGCAAGGCAGTTCCCTCGATACTGTTCCCCGCCGATTTCCAGCACATACCAGAAACCGGTCTGATACTCTCCCGGGTCCTCAATAACGGTTCCCCACTCCTCAAAGAAGACTATCCCCGGGTTCCATACTACCGGTTTTCCTCCGTCCGCCAGCCAGCCAAACCCCGACACTTCTTCCCCGTCCTTTGTCGTCATTAAAGGAAGACAGCCCTGACCGTTATAGGTCAGTTCCACCGGCTCTCCCTCATTTTCAAGTACGCAATACCATTTCGTGTATTCCCCTGCCTTCCAATCGGCTTTATAATACACTTTTCCTATAATGCCGTCCGTTATTTCAAATGTTTCGCGCTTCCATTCGTTATCTCCGCCTGACAATACATCTGCCGACGCCATAATTTCCTGTTCCCCCAAATTTTCATATTGAACTTTCACGCAAATGTTATAAGAACCCTGTGGCAATAAAATACCGCCGTGATATTCTCCGTCGTCACTCGCCGGATCCTTTGTGATCGGTTCCGGCACCCGTTCCTCTAAAAGTTTCGACGGAACAAGTTCGCCCTTTGCAAGATAAATATCTCTGGGAAGATTAAGACCCAGCGCCTTCTTCAAATCGCACTGATTATATGCCGACAAATCGAAAACCAGCTTACCGTCCTCATGGACGGCACAATTTGTTTCCACATCAATCGTTCCCCAAAATCCATTATCGCCTGTAATAACTACATTAACGGAATGAATGTCAAAAAATTCCTCCGAAGGATCTGTTTTACTTAGCTCAAAACCGAGATTGAAAACATTTTCCGAATTTTCGGATACGGAAAAATCCAACCGGACGTCCTCGTTCTCCTCTGATACGGATATCACTTTCGTTTCTTTTGAACATGCGGCTAAATAAAATATCGCGAAAACAGGCATTGCAAATAAGATAGCGAAATTACGAAGTAATTTCCTATTAAATAAAAAAGACATTTTATTCCTCATGTTCTCTCCTCCGTAGCTTTTATTACTTTTTTATCATCACATAATTCCATAATACTTGTCAAGATATTTCCGACTTTATTCAACAGTTATGTGATGAATAAAGTGTGCATTATATCAATCAGCACTTTAGGGCAGCCCCCTCACACCACCCTCTTCCTCATAGAAAGCAGTATCTTCTTCTCCATTCTGCTCACCTGCACCTGACTGATACCAAATTCCTTTGCCACCTCCGTCTGGGTTTTATTCTCAAAATACCGCATACGAATGATTTTCTGCTCCTGCTCCGTCAGCCCCTCCATCAGCGAATGAACCAGCATATGGTTCAGCAGCTCCTCTTTCTCGTCCTTTTCCCCGGACAGTCTGTCCACCAGATAAATCTCGTTGCCGTCCGACTGGTAAATGGTCTTGTGAATGGATTCCACTTCCTGTAGCGCCTCCTGCGCCACGACGACGTCTTCCGCCGTTATCTGCGCCTGATTTGCCAGTTCCTCGATCGTCGGCTCCCTCATAAGAGTTGTCGCCAGTTCTTCCCTTGCCCGCCGGATCTTCATGCCGTTTTCCTTTATGCTGCGGGAAACCTTTACCATACCGTCGTCACGGAGAAAACGTTTGACCTCCCCCACGATCATCACCACCGCATAAGTGGAAAATTTAACGTCATAGCTCAGATCAAAACGGTCGATCCCTTTTATCAGACCGATCACGCCGATCTGGACAATATCCTCCATATCATAACCGCGTCCCGTATATTTTCTCGCCGTACTGTAGACCAGTCCCATATTCTCCTCTACCAGCCGGTCCCTTGCCTGTTTGTCTCCTTCCTGTGCCTTTTTAATAAGCTCTTTCGTATGATCCATAAAATCACACCCTTACGCTTATTATTTTTTTTCGATTTTCTTTTTCATCGTCACCTTTGTTCCCTCGTTTCGTTTTGATTCCACCTTGAGGTCGTCCATAAAAATACTCATAAAAGAAAATCCCATTCCTGCCCTGTCCTCCGTGGGTTTCGTCGTAAAAAGCGGTTCCATCGCTTGTTCGATATCCTCAATTCCCACGCCGTAGTCCTCCACCATGATCGTTATTTCATTTTCTTCTATGTAACATTCGATAATGATTTTGCCTTCCTCACTGCCGTATCCGTGTACGACGCAGTTCGTCACCGCCTCGGACACCGCCGTCTTAATGTCGGACAATTCCTCCAGCGTGGGATCGAGCCGTACAGCGAAACTTGCCACCGTCACTCTGGCAAAACTCTCATTGGAAGACTTACTGTCAAATTCTAATCTCATCTTGTCACTCATTTTGATAACTCCATTCTGATTATTTTATGAATACCCGAAATACGGATAATGCGCTCTATTGCAGGGTTCATGCCCACAATCGTAATCTCGCCCCCCAGAGGCGCTATTTTCTTATACCTTCCCATGATCATTCCGATCCCCGCGCTGTCCATAAATCCGGTGGTCGTGAAATCAAACGCGATATCCCGCACAACGCCTTTATCCACCATCTCGTCAATATTCTCCTTTAACTCCTGCACGGTATGGTGATCTAAATCCTCACCGATACGAATAAGCATTCTGCTGCCCTCCAGCATAATTATATTCTTCATACTCTCCTCCTTCACATATTCCCTATCAAGGTTCGGGTGTCAAAAGCCCTGCTTATAAACTTCACTTGGCAGATTGCACAAAAGAA
>JAMPBI010000018.1 GCA_023666775.1 Alistipes sp.
TCGGCAGCAGACTGTAGACTGGTAAGTTATGATTTTTCAACAATTGGTAATGATACTGGTAAGATAGAATTAGATTACTATGGTCATGCGATTACCATAACTACACAGGTGATAAAAGAAGTAGTAGACAGTATCACGGTCAATTATCTTCCGGTTAAGACAGATTATTTTCTGAATGACACCGACGCCGATATAGACTGGACCGGTTTTGACGCGGTAGTTGCATACAACAGCGGTGTGACGTATAAATTACAGGATTTAATTGAAAATAAAGATTCTGATACACCCCTTACGTTTGACAGTAGTAAAGCGGGCGATGGCAAGATCGTAGTAGCGCATACTCACGGTGATGTGACAAAGGAGATAGAAATTCCGGTAAAAATTTCGGACGCCACGGTTGACGGGATTACATTGACCGGTCCGAATCAGACTACATTTTATAAAGATGTAGCTGTTGACGACGCGGAAGCATACAAAAAAGGTCTTCTTGTAAACGCCAAATATTCAGACGGTACAACAAAAGTATTGCAGTCAGGCTTTACGGTAGCAGCAAAAGATGGCAATGATTTGGATACGACACAGATAGGAGATTATGTATATGTTGTTACATATGGCGGAAAGACAGCAGAGTATACATTGAAAGTTGTTGAAAGAAACGTAACCGGTCTTGCGATTAAAACCTATCCGACAACGACAACTTTTGTTAAGGGTACGGATTTTAGCGCGGACGGTATTGAGATAGAAGCAGTATATGACAGCGGCGAGAAGGATACGTTGGCGTCAGGTGCGTATACGGTGGATTCATCTGCGTTTAAGAAAGATGAAGTCGGTTCGTATACGATCACAATTAATGCAACCGTTGCAGGTAAGGCGTTATCAACGACTTACACGGCAGAGGTAAGAGATAAGACCGTATTTGGATATAACGATTTGGAGTGGCATAGCGTTGTATTTGGTCAATCTATTGATGCGACAAATAAACCAAAAGAGGAAAACGGAATTATTACCGTTGAGCAAGGTGAAGGAAAAGGTAAATGTACTGATGACGGACAGGACGGTATCGCATATTACTATACGGTTCTGAATCCTCAGACGGATA
This sequence comes from Alistipes sp., assembly GCA_023666775.1. Lineage (GTDB taxonomy): Bacteria > Bacillota > Clostridia > Lachnospirales > Lachnospiraceae > MGBC120314. The sequence continues at coordinate 1,100 of JAMPBI010000018.1, forward strand.
ACTTTGAAATCACTGCGAAAGTAAAAGTAGATTATTTTATTACAAAACTATCGCCGGATAATCAGGAAGGTTTCGGTATTATGGTCCGTGACTCGATCAATACAGATGGAGACTCGTCTATTTACTATTCCAATGCGATGTCCGTCGGCGGATATTACGGAAGATATAATGTGTTCGGAAGACATGGCATTTTAAGTCAGGACGAAACGTTGGGCAAGGTGAATGACACATACAACGGTAATAAGATGGGTAATCTTTCGGAACAGATTCTGAAGGATAATCCGAAGACATTCATTCTTACGTTAAAGAAGGATAATACGGGCGTTTACGCGACGATGAAGAATGAGGACGGAAGCATTGTTGACGGTATTGACAATGTTATGTTCTATCTTCCTGCCAATACCTTTTCTTCCATCGAAGATGAAAAAATGTATGTAGGATTTATGGCAGCCCGTGGCGCGAAGATTGAAATTGACACGAGTACGATTCAGATGACCATAACCTCTGCTTCCGCGGACGCTCCACAGACTTTTGCGCCGGAGAAACCGGTAAAACCGTCGGTATCCATGGCGTCTTTATCGGAGACGGCAGATGAAAGTTATGAATTTAAGGCAACGGTTAATACAAAAGGTCTTTTGACGATCAAGAAGGACGGAGAGACTGTTGTAAGCCAGCAAATCGTGGAGAAAGGGACGCACTCTTTCCCAACGACCCTTACGGTAGGAGCGAATAAGTTCCAGATGTATTTTGAACCGGACGGTACACAGAATATCGATCCTAAGACGCCGGTAACCGTTAATGCAACCGTAACGAGAAAGGTTTATACCAACCCGGAAAACGTTATCTACGCTTCTCCGAGTGGTACAAAAGACGCCAGCGGAACGAAGGACGATCCGTTGGAGCTTCAGACGGCATTGACATACTGCGAGGCAGGACAGACGATTTATGTACTGGAAGGAATCTATAATCTTTCAAAGACAACTGGCGTCTGGGCAGGAAACAATGGTACGGAAAATGCCAGAAAGCAATTAGTTGCGTGTCCGGATAATACGGGCGATGTTATTTTCGATTTCGCTAATAAGGGAGCTGCAACAGGTAACACATTTGATTTCTCCGGTGATTACTGGTACGTTAAGGGTATCAAGTTCTTAAACGGCGGCGGCGTAAGAGTGGGCGGTGACCACAATATTCTCGAGCTTTGTGATTTTGCGGGACATACCAATTCTGGTCTGTCAATCAGCAGAACCGATAACGCTTCAAATATTGCGGACTGGCCTTCATACAACGAGATCATAAATTGTAATTCATACAGTAACAGAGATAAATCTGACAACAACGCGGACGGTTTTGCGGCAAAACTTACCTGTGGCGTCGGTAATGTATTCAAAGGCTGTGTAGCCGCATATAATGCCGACGATGGCTGGGATCTGTTCTCAAAGGGCGGTACAGGCGCGATCGGTGAAGTTAAGATTTACGATTGTGTATGTTTCGGTAACGGTTTTGCATATGATGAAGCAACCGGAACGGTCACGGCAACAAAGGGTGACGGTAACGGCTTTAAGATGGGCGGAAGCGGTATCGCGGTAAATCATCAGATATATAACAGTTATTCGTTTGGTAATAAGTCAAACGGCTTTACCAATAACAGTGATCCGATGGGAGTTTATGAAAACTGCGTAGGATATAATAACGGCGGTTCCAATCTCGAACTTCATACTTACACGGGCGTAACGCCACAGTTCGTTGTAACGGATTTCAAGTCTTTCGCGGACGATAGTTATACCGATGTTGCCGGCTTAACGGCAACCGGTAAGGAGTCTAAGGATAACTGCATTAATTCCGTTTTGGCGGCGGGTAATTTCTTCTATGACGGTAAGAAATTCGCGGACAAAGACGGTGTAGAGATCACGGCGGAGAACTTTGAAAGTCTTGCTGAGTTTGCCGGTTATGTAAACGGCGGTATCGCAAGCGTCAAGAGAGACGCTGACGGAAATCTTGTTCTTGGAGGCTTCCTGAAATTCGTTCAGAAGCAGGAACCGGAACCGACGCCGGAAGGAAAAGTAGAAGTAATAGGCGACGGCGTTGATATCGAGACATACGGCGTGACCTTCAAAGACAGCGAAGGCAATATCATTACGAATAATACGATTTATGTAAGAGCTACGGCACAGGAGACGTCTTCACTTGCGTCACGGATTGAGCTTGGTTCGGAGGATAAGGTACAGTACTTTGATGTGAGCCTTGTTGACAAGGACGGTAATAAGGTAACGTTGGCAAGCGGTAAGATAGCCTTGATCTTTAGCTATCCGGACGGAACAAACGGTTCGGATTACAGTTTTAAGGTTTATCACGGTCTTGACCAAGACGCGGTTGAGCAGTTGGAAACAAACTGTACCGAAGCAGGCGTCAAGGTAATGGTTGAAAGCCTTAGTCCGTTCGCGGTAGTTTATACGAAAAACAATGTTGTGGTACCGTCGACAGACGATTATGAAGAGGAAGATCTGGATCCGGTTAAGAGTGTAAAAACCGGCGATGATACTCCGGTATTACCTCTTATGCTTATGATGTTTGTATCAGCGGCAGTTTGCGGAGCGTTCTTCTTTAAAAAGAGAGAAGAAGCGTAAAGCGGCAATAAATTTTTAAATCAAAGAGGGCATCGCTCAATCATCGGATTAGATGATTTTGCGACACCCTCTTTTTGTTTGATAGGAAATTACTCTGCCATTTCGCTGTTTTGTTTCCTATGTTTAAATTGAAAACTTCCCTCCCCGCTGTTATAATAAAGAAAAACAGGCTGGGAGGATAATTCATGAATGCCTTGATCCGGATTTTTGAATATTTAGAAGATTTTAACAGTATTTCGATAGCGCTGCGCCTTATTCTGGCGACGATTTTAGGCGCCATGATCGGCATGGAGCGGGGAGCGACAAGACATGCGGCGGGACTTCGTACTTTTACGCTGGTCTGTCTGGGAGCGGCGCTGGCGCAGATTGTTGATATCGGGTGCGTATTGACGTATGGTTCGGGCGATCCGGTCCGTCTGGCGCAGGGCGTTATCAGCGGGATCGGTTTTCTTGGCGTAGGAACGATCGTTGTAACGGGAGGAAGCCATATCAAGGGATTGACGACGGCAGCCACGCTCTGGACGACGGCGGTGCTTGGGATATCCATCGGAGCGGGATATTTGTTTTCTTCGCTGATAACATTTCTTCTGATCATGTTTGTGGTAAAGATCATGGCAAATTACAGCCGCCGCCAGCAGCGGCAGACAAAGGAGATCGAGGTTCAGGTAGATGTTGAAAACCGCGAAGGTGTGAAAGGTCTGATTTCTTATATCCGTGACAAAGGTTATGTCATCGAGTCTTTTGTGAAAAAGGACGAGGGCGGTTATATCAGCGTTACCACGGAAATCGATCTGGGAAAGAAAATCAGCCATGAAAATGTTATTGAAGAGATGAGCGGTCTTCCGTCGGTTTTATTTGTGGAAGAGCTGTTTTAGGAGAAGAAAATGTATTTAGTGGATTATCATTTACATTCCCGATATTCTTTTGACGGAAGCGCGGAATTGAGGGATATCTGTGACGCGGCGCTCGAGAGGGGGATATATGAGATCGCGGTCACGGATCACATGGATTTATATACGGACAAGCCTTATACCTATATTTTAGACTGTAAGAGCCTGTATGACGAACTTACGCAGGTACGGGAAGAGTATCGCGGAAGGTTGAAGGTGTTGATCGGCGCGGAGTATGGTCAGCCGCAGATCAACAAGGCGGAGGCGGAGAAATTTATCCGGGATTATCCGTTGGATTTTATAATCGGTTCCATTCATAATCTGACAGGCGACGTGGATCTGGCGGAAGTGGATTATCATGCGGAAGACTACAAGAAAATCTATGAGGAATATCTAAACTGGCTTTATGATCTGGCGGCAGATTATGAGTACGACGTGTTGGGTCATGTTAATTATCCATGCAGGTATTTCCGTCTTCAGTTGGGGATAGAAGTTGACCAGACAAAGTATAAATGGGAATTTTCCGATATTTTTAAGAAAGTGATTGAACGGGGAAAGGGCATAGAACTAAATCTTTCGGGGATTGCCAGAGGAATGAAGGATACCATGCCGGATATGTATTTATTAAAGCTGTACCGGGAACTGGGGGGAGAAATCATCACCGTAGGGTCCGACGCGCATTTATTGGAACATGTGGGGTGCGTTTCAAGAAAAGGTTACGAAATGTTAAAAGAAGCAGGTTTTTCTTATGTAACTGTGTATGATAAAAGAAAACCGGATTTTATTTCACTCAGGAATTTATGATTTTATGGCATAAAAGCCGACGGATACGAATAAAATAAAGGATAGGGCTTTTATGGGAGTGAAATGTATGGGAGAGACGGGGAGCGTAAATTCGATAAGGCGGGCGACGGAACAGGACCAGTATTTATTGAAAAGCCAGTACGCGTTAAATATCGTTGAAGCAAAGTGTAAAATCATAGATGAAGAACTGCGAATGAAGTATGGGAGAGAGATTACGAGAAGTATTACCCAGAGGATCAAAGCACCGGAAAGTATTTATGCCAAGCTGGTACGGAAAAATCTGGATACCAATTTTAAAACGGCGTGCGACAAGTTGAACGATCTGCTCGGGATACGCGTGGTCTGTCTTTTTATAGATGATGTTTATGAGATGGCAAGGTTATTAAAACAACAGAAGGACGTAAAGATCATCAAGGAAAAGGATTATATTGCCAATCCGAAAAAGAACGGTTATATGAGCCTGCACCTGATCATTGAGATACCGATTTATTTTGACGAGAATTGCGAGAAAAGAAGGGTGGAGGTCCAGATCCGCACGGCAACCATGGACTGTTGGTCCGTTCTGGATTACCAGCTTTGTTATAAAAAGAATATGGCGGACGCGGTGGGGATCATTGAAAAACTGAAAACCCATTCCGACACGATTGCCGCGATTGACAGGGAAATGCTCACAATACGCAACGAGATTGAAAAAATATAGATCTGCGTTACATAAGAAAGAAAACCGGCACGGAAGAGAAAGGGGCTTCCGTGCCGTTATTATTTTAAAATAATTTTTCAAACCGTTCCATTGCTTCTAACGTATTTTCTTTTGTGTTAAACGCGGTCAGACGGAAGAAGTTTTTGCCGTTCTCACCAAATCCCGCGCCCGGCGTACCGACGATCTGCGCGTTCTCAAGAAGATAGTCAAAAAATTCCCAGGCTTCCATGCCCCTCGGACATTCAAACCAGATATACGGCGAATGAATGCCGCCGAAGAAACGGAAATTCTTTTTGGTCAGCGTATCGGCGATGATCCGGGCGTTTTCCTGATAATATTTAAGGTTCTCCATGCACTGCGCCATACCTTCGTCCGTGAATACGGCGGCGGCGCCGTTTTGAATGATAAAGGAGGTTCCGTTAAATTTGGTACTCTGTCTTCTGTTCCACATGGCGTTCATGGACTGTTCCACGCCGGTTGAGGAGAGGAATTTCAGATCCTTAGGAACTACGGTATAACCGCACCTCGTTCCGGTAAAACCGGCGGTTTTGGAAAGCGAGCAAAATTCAATGGCGCATTTTTTGGCTCCTTCGATGGCAAAGATACTTCTTGGAAGGTTCGGATCGGTAATAAACGCCTCATATGCCGAATCAAAGAGAATAACGGCATTGTTCTCCAAGGCATAGTCCACCCACTCTTTGAGCTGTTCTTTGTTGTAAACGGCTCCCGTCGGGTTATTCGGGGAACAGAGATAGATCACATCGGCATGTACGGTCTTGTCCGGCATTGGCAGAAAGCCGTTTTCCGCGTTACCGTCCATATACCGGATCGATTTGCCCATCATCACGTTTGTGTCCACATAAACAGGGTAAACCGGGTCGGGAATTAAAATAACGTTGTCGTTATCAAATAATTCTGTAATGTTGCCGGTGTCGCTCTTGGCGCCGTCGGAAATAAAGATTTCGTCAGCCTCCACGCGGACGCCGTTCTTTTCGTAATACGCGGAGATCGCGTTTCTTAAAAACTCATAGCCCTGTTCCGGACCATATCCCTTAAATGTCGCGCCGTCCGCCATGGCGTCAACGCCTTCGTGAAGGGCTTTGATCACGTTTGGCGTAAGCGGTTTGGTAACGTCGCCGATACCGAGACGGATTATCTTCTTGTCCGGGTGCGCCGCGGTATACGCGGCGGCTCTTTTCGCCACTTCGGAAAATAAGTAGCTTTGTTTAATGTTTAAATAATTTTCATTTAACTTAGGCATATTGTTAAACTCCTTTGCTGATTTACAATTATGATAAATGTAACAAAAATCATGGGGTATGTCAATAAAATGGAACATTAAGGAAATTAATTATTTTTTTCATAAGGATATTGAGATATGTCAAAAAAACAAATATAATAAAGTATATTGTCGAAAGGATTACAAAAATGCTTTTTGATTCTTATATATTTATATTGTGTTTTTTACCGCTGGCTTTCGCGGGATATTTTCTTTTTAACCGTATTAAGAAATACAGATGGGCGCAGATCTGGCTGATCGCGATGTCCCTGTGGTTTTACGGGTATTTTAATATCCGGTATTTATGGATCATCTGTATCAGTATCGTTGTTAATTTTTGCCTGTCCGCAGGAATGAGGCGGTATGAAAAATATAAAAAAATCGTGCTTGCTGCAGGGATTGTCTTAAATTTAGCCCTGATATTTTATTTTAAATACTACAATTTCTTTTTGGAAAATGTAAACGCGTTATTTCATCTGGATTTTGAACTCAGGAATATTTTTCTTCCGCTGGGGATCAGTTTTTTTACGTTCCAGCAGATTTCTTTTTTGGCGGACAGCTATAAGGGCGAAACAGAAAGTTATGATTTTGTGGAGTACGCTCTTTTTATCGTGTTTTTCCCGCAGCTGGTCGCAGGTCCGATCGTACTCCATGAAGAGATGATCCCACAGTTTCGTGATGAAGAACGAAAGCGGCTGAACGGAGATAACATCGCGGCGGGTCTGTATTCGTTTGCCGTCGGTCTGTTTAAAAAGATACTTCTTGCGGATACGTTAGGCAGGGCGGTAACCTGGGGCTATGAGACGGTCTGGGATATGACGTCGCTGGAGGTTCTCCTTGTTTCGCTGTGTTATACGTTTGAACTTTACTTTGATTTCAGCGGCTATTGTGATATGGCGTCGGGTATTGGCAGAATGTTTAATATAGAGCTTCCGGTAAATTTTAATTCCCCTTATAAGTCCCGCTCCGTTTTGGAGTTTTGGCAAAGATGGCATATGACGCTGACGCGTTTCCTTAAAAAGTATGTATATATTCCTCTTGGGGGAAGCCGCAGGGGGACGCTTCGCACCTATATTAATGTGATGGTTGTTTTTCTTTTAAGCGGATTGTGGCATGGCGCCAGTTGGACATTTGTGGTCTGGGGAGCGGTACACGGCGTCGCGAACTGCCTGAACCGTATTTTTAAAACGACATGGGATAAGGTCTGGGGCGTAATACGCTGGATCTGCACCTTTATATTTATTAACTGCACATGGATCATTTTTCGTGCGCAAAGTATGGAAAAAGCATGGAATTTTATTAAGAAGCTGTTTTGCATGAATACATTGTCGGTAAGGCAGGAACTGCTTGAGTCCGTCCGGCTGGCGGAGTTTGATTTTCTGGAAATGCGGTTTGGCATTTTTCGTTATCTGCCGTCAAGGATTTGGGGATTTCACATTCTTTCGCTGCTTTTCCTTTCGTTTCTGATCGTGCTGTTAGGAAGGAACTGTCAGGAGAAAAAATTTATTCCCACATGGGGTAACGCGGTGTTTACCATAGTTTTAATGGTGTGGTCGGTCATGTCTTTATCCGGGGTATCGGCATTTTTGTATTTTAATTTTTAGGAGGCAGGCAAATGAAAGGAAAAAACTGGAGTATACTGGTTATCACGGGGACGCTGGTAATCCTTGGTTTTTTTGCGGGTATCACAATTTATATCGATCCGCTGTTTCATTACCACGCGCCTTTAGAAAAATACGCGTATCCGCTGAATGATGAGCGTTATCAAAATGACGGTATCGTAAGGCATTTTGATTATGACGCGGTTATTACCGGAAGCAGTATGTGCGAGAATTTTCCGGCGTCGGAATTTGGTACATACTGGAATACAAAGTCAATTAAAGTAGCGCTGGCAGGAGGAACGTTTTATGAGGCGGACAGGCTGGTGCGGCTGGCGCTGGAACAGAATCCGAAGGTGCGCTATGTTTTGCGTAGTCTTGACTATTCGGCAATGATACAGGATAAGGACGCATTGTTTGAACTGGAATTACAGCCGGAGTATCTCTATGACGAAAATCCCTTTAATGACGCGCCATATTTACTGAATAAGGAAATGCTGGTGTCAAAAGTTTATGATGTGATTCATCTGACGCATATCCACGGGGAAACCACGTCCTTTGACGAGTATGCTTATTGGAGCAGGGACGCGGTTTACGGAGCGGAAGCCGTTTTCGGCGGTTATGAATGGGAAGATACGCCATGCGCGCAGCAGCCGTTGACCGAAGGGGAGTATGAAACGCTCATGGAAAATGTCCGGCAAAATATCGTGGAAACGGCGAATGCGTATCCGGACGTGACGTTTTACTATTTTATCACGCCGTACAGCATCGGATACTGGAATATGCTTTTTTACAGAGGTGAATTAAATAAATATCTTACCGCGGAAAAATATGTGATCGAGGAATTATTGAAATGTCCGAACATTAAGTTATATTCTTTCACAAATAATTTCGCGCTGACCTGCGATATGGATAATTATATGGATCTAGCGCATTTTGGCTCATGGGTAAACAGAGGTATTTTATACTGGATGTATTGCGACGAATATCGCTTAACCGAAGAAAATTATGAAAATTACTGCGCGGAAATAATGGAATTTTACAGTAAATTTGATTATTTGTCCCTGCGGTAGAAAATTTTTTGGAAAATTTTTTAAAATAATAGTTGACACCCGGATAAATGTGCTATATAATCTATAACACAGACAAGTCTTGTTTCTAAATCGTAATTCGATTATTTTCCACATTGAAGTATGATATGCGGTACCGGAATGAAGTACGAGAAAGTAAATTTAACGTGTTAAGGAGGGAGTCTTATAAGAAAAAATTGTGTGATTTTCGATATGGATGAACAATATGCATATCGGCTGATGAATTATATGAAGGGGAGGGCGGGAGTTCCATACGAGATTATGGTGTTTACGGATAGGGGTTCTCTTGATGATTTTTTAAAGAGCAATGAGGCGGAAGTCCTTATTACCAATAATGAAGAAGTTATCAGGGAAGTACCGAGGGGAAAGATCCATTATATTCTTAAACTGTCCGAGGAGGAGTTAGCGGGCAGTGTCGGTGAATCGACGGAGTATCATCCAATTTTCAAGTATCAGTCAACAGAGGCCATTATACGGGAAATGCTGAGTTATTGCGCGGGGGAAGTTTATCTGGCGGTGAATAATCTTGCGAAAAGAACGAAAGGAAAGATCATAGGAGTATATTCCCCGGTAGGCAGATGTTATAAGACAACATTTTCTCTGGCAATAGCAAATGTTTTGGGAAAGTCAGGGAATGTTCTTTATATCAATCTGGAAGAATACACAGGACTTTCGGACAGTCTGTTTCAGGGAAACCGGTCGGGACTCTCGGAGGTTATGTATATGTATCGCAGAAACGCGGCGGGACTGCGGCTGAAACTGCACGATCATATCTGTTCGATGGGGAAGTTTGACTGTATTCTTCCGGTGGAGTGCCCGGACGATGTGGCGGATATCTTAGTGGAAGAATGGATAACCTTTTTCCAGTATCTTCTGGACGTGTCGGAATATGATTATCTGGTGATTGACGTAGGAACGATCGTAAAAAAGCCGTGGCATTTCTTTGAACGGATGAACGTTGTATTTATGCCGGAGGCGGAGGATTTTGTAGCACAGAAAAAGATCGGAGAATTTTATGAACACATGAATATAACGGGAAGAGGTATCCTTTTGGAAAATGTCGTTAAGATTTTAATTCCTTACGACAAAGAGTTTTCAACAGGAAAAATATCCGTTGATAAAATGGAATGGAGTTCTCTGGGCAGTTTTGCCAGAAAGGTGTTGAATGAGAGAGGTTTTTAATGAGATTGAGCTGCTTGTAAGAGCGCGGGCAGATATGTCCAGAGACATGGACGAGGAAGAAATTCAGAAAATCATTGATGAGGCGGTTCTGGAAGTATCCGAAAAATGCCGTATGACCTTAAAGGAGAAAGAAAAATACGCGACGGAAATTTTTAATTCCCTGCGAAGACTGGATATTTTGCAGGAGTTAATGGACGATGATTCGATCACCGAAGTTATGATCAACGGTCCCGGACATATTTTTTACGAACGGGCAGGCCGCATTTATCAGTGGGAGAAAAAGTTCGCCAAAGAAGAGAGGCTGTACGACATCGCGCAGCAGATTGCGGCAAGGTCAAACAGGATTGTCAATGAATCGGTTCCGATCCTGGATACAAGGCTTAGCAACGGTTCCCGCGTAAATATTGTTTTGCCGCCGGTGGCGCTGGACGGACCGGTGATCACGATCCGAAAGTTCTATCAGAGTCCCATTACGATCGAAAAGCTGATCCGGTATCAGTCGATCACAAAGGAAGCGGCGGATTTTTTGGAGAAAGCCGTCAGAGCCAGATATAATATTTTTATTTCCGGCGGAACGGGCTCCGGTAAGACCACATTTTTAAACGCGCTGTCAAATTATATACCGTATGATGAACGCGTGATCACGATTGAAGACTCGGCGGAACTGCAAATACAGTCGGTCCGTAATCTTGTGCGGCTGGAGACAAGAAACGCGAACGTGGAAGGAGAAAACGCGGTCAGTATCCGGGATCTGATCAAATCGTCGCTGAGAATGCGGCCGGACCGTATTGTAGTCGGTGAAGTCCGCGGCGCGGAAGCGATCGATATGATCACGGCAATGCTGACGGGACATGACGGAAGTCTTTCTACGGGACATGCCAACAGTCCGAGGGATATGCTGACCAGAATTGAAACCATGATCATGATGGGAATGGATATTCCCCTTATGGCAATCAAAAATCAGATCGCGTCGGCAATTGATATTATCGTTCATCTGGGACGGCTTCGGGATAAGTCAAGGCGTGTGCTGTATATTGAGGAAGTAAACGGAATTTTTGACGGGGAGATCCAGCTAAATCCGTTATACGAGTTTATTCAGAAAGGAGAGGAAAACGGAAAGATCATAGGAGAGCTGGTTTGGAAGAACAAGCTGATCCGCGTAAATAAAATGAAGGGGGCGGGTTATGAAATTTCCTAAACGTATCCGAAAGACGTTTTGTTATAACATGACGAGAAAAGAAATGCTCATAGCTGCTTTGGAGTGTTCTGCCTGTCTGGGGATCATATCTGTTTTATTCTATAATACCATATTTGTATCTTTGGTCATGCTGCCATATTTCCATTTCTATTTTAAGAAAAAAGAAAAGGAGAAGGAAAGGAAAAGGATCGCGAGAGCAAATCTGGAATTTAAGGACGGTATGCTGGCGGTCAGTTCGGCGCTGGGCGCCGGTTATTCCGTGGAAAATGCTTTAAAGGCGTCTGTTCGCGAGTTGTCGGGTCTTTATGGCGAGGACGCGGTCATTGTTAAAGAGTTCGAGGAAATAACCCGTAAGATGGCAATGAATGACAACGTGGAAGACGCGCTGGAAGAGATGGCGGAGCATATCGGTATTGAGGACGCGGTCTATTTTGCGGAGGTGTTCCGCTACGCGAAAAGAAGCGGGGGAAATCTTATCGAGATCATTGGGAAAACCGCAGGGAATATCGGCGATAAGATTACCGTGAAAGAGGAAATAAACGTGTTGATCAGCGGTAAAAAAATGGAACAAAAGGTAATGAATTTAATGCCTTTCGGTATTGTTGCTTACCTGCGGATAGCCGCGTATGAATTTATCGCGCCGATGTATGGAAATCTTCTCGGCGTTGCAGTGATGACGGTATGTCTTGGGGGATATATGGGCGCGAGAACGCTGTCGGATAAAATCGTTGACATCAAAGTATAGCGAAAGGGGTGGTGCGTATGATTGTATGTGTGGTAATTCTTGTTCTGCTTGCGGTATTATGGCTGAAGTTCAGGAATTACAAAACAGAGGCGTTTGAAAATCTGCCGAAGAAGGGGAATGAATTAAAGAAATTATATCCCGTTGCCTGCGGGATCCTGATGATTTTTAAGAAGTACCGGCTGCAATTTTCCGATCAGGGACGCAGAAAAAAGATAGAAAGTCTTAATATCGTAAAGGACGAGAAGGAGACGGAATTAATTTATAATATCCGAAGATTTTCCTATTCGATAGCGATTACCGGAATAACGACAATACTTGCGTTTCTATATTGTATTTCCAGAGAGGATACCGGACTGATCGATCATTATCAGGTGAGCCGTCCGTCATATGCCGAAGAACGAAAACAAATTTCTTTTCTGGCAAACGACGAGGAAGTTCTTGTCGAGATCAATCCGAGAGAATATTCTTTGCAGGAGATACAGGAAAATTTTCAAAAGGCTTATGAAATCGTATTACAACGAATGACGGGAGAGAATGACTCTCTTGACCGCGTCTGTTCCAATCTAAATCTGATGACTTATCTGGAAGAATATGCCATGAAAATAACATGGATGTCTTCGGATCCCCAAATTATCGATACGTTCGGAACGGTTTATAACGATGAATTTTCGGAAAACCGGAGAGAACAGTTAGTTCTTACCGCGCTGTTTTCATATCTGGATATGGAATGCCGGTATGAAATAACGGTGGAGGTCATAGCGCCTGTTTTGACAAAGGAGGAACGTTTTGTCCGGGATCTGAAACATATTATCCGGGAGAATGATAAAGATACGAGGACGCAGGAGACGGTTGCTTTGCCAAAAGAAGTGGACGGAGAGATCGTCCGCTATGAGGAACCAAGAGAGGATCATACGTTTTTGTTATTAATTTTGGGAATGATCACGGCGGTTGTTATCTTTCCGGGAATGGATAAGGATTTGGATAATCGTATGAAAGAGCGCAAAAATGAAATGCTGCTGGATTATTCGGAGATCATTTCCAAGTTAAATATTCTTTCCGGCGCGGGAATGAGTATCTTAAAGGCATGGGAAAAGATTGTGAAAGATTATGAAAAGAAAGTGGATAAAAACGGGAAAATGCGCAGGTTTGCTTACGAAGAAATGAGGATCACATATTATGAGATCCAGTCGGGTATTTCGGAGGGAAGCGCGTATGCCGCTTTCGGAAGACGGTGCAATATCCACGAATATTTAAAACTGGGAACGTTATTGGAACAGAACGTCAAAAAGGGAGCAAAGGGGTTATCAAAAATGTTGGAAGAGGAAGCGGTCAATGCATTTGAGCAGAGAAAGAACATTGCGAAGAAACTTGGGGAAGAGGCAGGAACAAAGCTGCTGATCCCAATGATCATCATGCTTGCGATCGTAATGCTGATCGTCCTGATACCGGCATTTACATCATTTAGTTTTTAGGAGGTGAAAGTATGCTGCAGAGAATGAAGAATGTGTTAAAAAGAAACGACGGAATGGGAGTTATCGAAGTAATTCTGATCATCGTTGTTTTGATCGGTCTGGTTATTATTTTTAAAAGTCAGATCGTGTCTCTTGTGAATAATATTTTGTCTAAGATCGCGACGCAGGCAAACAGCATTTAGAAGTAAAGGAGGAGAAATGGGAAGAAAGAAATTACGCGCCCAGATCACGATATATGCGGGACTGGTTTTCGGGATTGTTTTATCACTGATTTTAGTATTGATCGAATCGGCGGTATGCGCAGGAGCAAAAACGCGGATAAGCAGCGTGGTCAATGTAGGGGTACAGTCGCTTTTTTCCCAGTACTCCAGACCGGTACTGGACAAGTATG
>JAMPBI010000190.1 GCA_023666775.1 Alistipes sp.
TACAAAAGAGACCGAATACCGATCATTGAACCTTAGATATCACTCAGACAAATTTCTTCCTGAACCGATTGTACCATAACCGGAAATAAAATACAATAAAAATTTGTAATAAATCCTCGATGTGGTATACTACATAGAGAGAATACAAAAGGAGAACCCCGCCGATGTTATTTCATTCCATGGATTTTCTGATATTTTTCCCGGTGGTAACGCTGGTTTATTTTATTATGCCGAAAAAAATGAAAACCGTATGGCTTTTGATTGCCAGCTATTATTTTTATATGTGCTGGAACCCGAAATACGCCCTATTGATCGCGTTTTCCACGCTCATCACCTATCTGGGCGGGCTTTTGCTGTCCGAAATCAACGGCAGGAAAACGCTTTCCAAAGACCGGAAAAATTTCTTAAAAAAATGCGTTGCGGCTTTCAGCGTGGTTTCCAATCTGGGGATCTTGGCGGTGTTCAAATACGCGGATTTTTTCCTCGCCAATTTATACGGTCTGCTCCATGCCTTAGGATTTTCCTTTACGGAGAAAACGCTTGACCTGCTGCTTCCGGTGGGTATTTCCTTTTATACGTTCCAAGCGCTCGGTTATACGATCGACGTTTACCGGGGCGTCGTCAAAGCGGAAAAGAACCTGATCCGCTACGGACTGTTCGTGTCCTTTTTCCCGCAGCTTGTAGCCGGTCCCATCGAGCGCAGTTCCAACCTTTTAGAACAGATCCAAAAAATGGAAAAGGAAACGCTCTGGAACTGGGACGATATCTGCGGCGGTCTGTTTCTGATGGTCTGGGGATTTTTCCAGAAACTGGTGATCGCCGACCGCGCCGCCATCGTCGTCAATACCGTTTATAACAACTACACGGAATACGGTCTTGTGGGGATCGCGCTGGCGACGTTTTTCTTCGCCTTTCAGGTGTACTGTGATTTCGACGGCTATACCAATATCGCCCGCGGAGCCGCGCAGGTTCTCGGTATCCGTCTGATGAAAAATTTCCGCCAGCCGTATTTCGCCGCGGATATCCGCGATTTCTGGCGCAGGTGGCACATTTCTCTGACTTCGTGGTTTACGGACTATCTCTATATACCGCTGGGCGGAAGCCGTAAAAGCACACCCCGCCGTCTGCTCAATATTCTGATCGTATTTACGGTCAGCGGTCTGTGGCACGGGGCAAGGTGGAATTTCGTCGTGTGGGGGCTTCTGCACGCCCTGTTCCAGTGCATCAGTGTTTTAAGAAAGAAAAACGGTCAGACGGAAAATGTCCTGTCCGCCAGCGCAAGGCTGCGCAAAACGGTCGTAACCTTCGTTCTGACGGATTTCGCGTGGCTTTTCTTCCGCGCCGACAATATGGGACATGCCGCGGCTCTGCTTCGGCAGATGGTTTCCAATATATGGCTTTACACGCCCGGTTCGTTCGGGCTTACGTCCTCCGGATTTACAATCCTGACCGCCGCGCTTATCGTCCTCTTCGCCGTGGACCTGCTGCACGAGAAAAACGTAACGATACGGGCGTGGCTGCAAAAGCAGGAATGCTGGTTCCGCTACGCGCTTTATCTCGCTTTGATCTGGTCCGTGATCCTTCTTGGCGTTTACGGCACGGCTTACACGTCAAGCCAATTTATTTATTTTCAGTTTTAGGAGGCGGTCTTTATGAAATATTTCAAACGTTTTTGCTCGGTTATCCTTTTGTTTGCCGCCATGCTGCTCCTCAACGGGCTGTTCCGCTACCTGCTCATTGACGACAGGGCGTCCTACACGCGGATCATGCTCCACGAACTGTATCACCCGAAGCAAAATATCGACGTTTTGTTTTTAGGTTCTTCCCACTGTTTTCACTCGCTGAACCCCGAGACTGCCGACAACATTTTCGAGGCGGAAACATTTAACGCCGGAACGTCCCTACAGCCTCTCGACGCGTCTTACGCGCTGCTAAAGGAAGCGGGCAAAAACAACGATCTGAAAGAGGTTTATGTGGAGCTTTACTACGGCATTACCAACGAAATATATGAAGCGCGCACGGATCTGACCTCCGTTTATCTGGTATCGGATTATATGAAGCACTCGGTAAACCGCGCCGCGCTCCTGCTTAACGCAGGCAGTCCCGATCATTACGTCAACAGCTTTATCCTTGGGCGGCGTAACGGCGAAAAACTGTTTGATTTTCCGTGGGTATTTGAAAACGTTACTTTTAAGCGGACGCCGTTTTACCGCACGTTCCAATATGTTTCCGGCATTGGGGAGGAATATCTGGGGAAAGGTTTTGTGGGCAGCGTGATCTCCATGGAAAACAGCGGCGTTTACTGCGACTACTCGGAACCCGCGATTGCCGACGGCTACATTTCCGAAGACAGTAAAAAATATATCCAAAAGATCATCGACTACTGCAAGGAACGGGATATCCGGCTGACGTTTTATACCGCGCCCATGGAAGACCTCGTTCTGTCGGTTATCGGCTACGACTCCTATATCCGCCAGGTCAACGAACTTCTTGAGGGTACGGACGTAAACTATTATGATTTTAATCTCTGCCGCCGGGAGGTTCTGCCTCTGGAAGCCGCCGATTTTATGGATCTGAACCATTTGAACAAGAACGGCGCGGATAAATTTACCGTCGTCTTTTCCCGCTTTTTTACGGGCGCTTTGGACGAGAGTATTTTTTATGAAACGTATGAAGCCCGGCTGGCTTCCATGACGGACGCCCCGGTCCTTGGTCTTGTCCTTTTGGAAACGGAAAAAGAAGAAACGGACATGATAAGAACGTGGGAAATCACCCCGGCTCTTGCCATGCCCGTAGAGTTGGAATACGAGATTACCGTTTTGTCCGACAATCTGGGAGAAATTCCCGTTCAGGATTTTTCCGCGGATCATTTGGTTTCCGTGCAAAAAGACGATACGGGACTGATCCGGGTTTTCGCGCGGATCAAAGGAACGGATGCGACCGCGGCGAAAGCGGTAATGAAATATTAGCCGCGGTCCCGTTTTTCGTTACCGTTTCTTTATTTTGCCAAACAGCGTTTTCTTAAACTTTGACAACGCCTTGTCCGCGCCGCCATAACCGGCGTCTTTTGATTTCCGGTAGTATTCGACTGCCGCCGCGTAGTCTTTAGGGACGCCGTCGCCGTTTTCATAGGAATAGGCAAGGTTATACAATGCCATGGCGTCTCCCGCTTCCACGCCCCGCCGATACCATTCGATCATTTTATCTTTGTCGCCCAGCTTGTCATAATCGTTGCCGATATTGACATAAAAGCTCGGCGGGATCTCGCAGTGTCCCTGAACGATCTCAACCAGCCGGATCGCGGCGGAAATGTCCACAGGGACTTCGTTTGTCCCGTCCCTTCTGGATATGTACGCGTTTTTGAACGCGGGGATAAAGCCTTTGTCCGCCGCTTTGTCAAACCATTTTACGCCTGCCACGGAATTGTCTTTTCTTGACGAGAGGGCGTATTTCGGAAGGGCGGTGATATCGCCCCAGAAATAAACGAGTCCCACCGCGTACATCGCAAGGGCGTTTCCCGACTCCGCCATTTTGACGGCTTCCTCAAACGCCTGTTCATGGGTGACTTTCATAAACGGCTCCACGGCTTTTAAGCGGCTGAACCGGTCCGCTCCGAGTATGGCAAGGCTGCTTCCCAATTCGGCGCCCCGCTTGGATAATTCGATCGCTTTGTTGTCGTTTTCTTTGCTGTCCGGCAATCCGCTGTCGCCCCACGCGTAACACCGGGCAAGGACATAATACGCGTCCGGTTCGTCGTTGGCGACGGCTTTTTCGATCAGCGATACCGCCTCCGGATATTTGCTTTTGTCATTCTGGTGGTATAAGAGTTTTATTCCTTTTTCCAGTTCGTTTGAATAAAAAATTCCCATGGTTCTGCTCCTTTTGGTTTTTTATGTAATTTATAAATACTTTGTATTCTATGATATGGGGAATAATGGGGGTTGTCAATACGATATGGAAATTTTCGTGGTTTTGTGCTAATATATCAAATATCAGCATATTAACCATAAAAACATGTGAGGTAAATAAAATGTATCGACACACCGTACAGTATTATGAAACAGATAAAATGGGAATCACACATCACTCAAACTATATCCGCTGGATGGAAGAAGCCAGAATCGACTTTCTGTCGCAGCTCGGTTGGAGTTTCGCAAAACTGGAAGAAGAAGGGATTATTTCCCCGGTGGTTTCTGTCGAGTGTAAATATACACAGCCGACAACTTTTTCGGATACGGTTGATATAGAAGTAATCGTCCGTGAATTTAAGGGCGTGAAATTAAAGCTGAAATATATTATGAGAAACGCGGACGGAGAAACGGTGTGCGAAGCCGGTTCCGAACATTGCTTTCTGAATAAAAAAGGACTTCCTGTAAGACTGAATAAGGAATATCCTCTTTTTTACAATGCCCTTATTGAATGCTGCTCATGATTTAAAAACGAAAAATCTATTTCATAGCAATGGGAGTATTATATAAAGTGTGTAAGTTACCGGTAATCAAAACTTACACACTTTATATTACACTCCCAACCGTCAGCAGTTCATAGTCACTCATAAAGCAATCCCCCCGCCCCTTCATTCCACCCTCACCAGTCCCCACCGGTCCCACTTCCAAACGGTATCTTCCCCTTTATCCGTCACAATATGGATCCGGTTATCTTCCGTCATATCCCATGACGCGACCTGCGGCTTTAACCGCGACGACATCCAGACCGCCTTAACCCCTTCGCCGTCAGTCCGGTAAATGAAAATATGCTGGGAAAGCTCCTCGTCGTTTTCCTCCTCCCAAAAAGGAAGATATTCCCCATAACTTCCCTTTTTCCAAAGAAGCACAAGGATCTCCCCGCTGCCGTCGCCGTCAATGTCCGCCGCAAGAACGTCACAAACCTCCCATTCCTCATCGCTCTCCCACAGAATCACGCCGTTTCTTTCCACGGTGACGCGGCTATCTGCAAGTTTTATTATCTCGTCGGTTCCGTCGCCCTCCAGATCGCAGACGATCGTTTTCTCTATTTCATTCTGCCTGCCGGAAAAATGCCCGCCTCGGAGGCAAAAAACAATAAAACATACTGCCGCGCCTATAATGATCAAAATCAACGCCGGTTTATCTTGAATTCGTTTACCCATTCCGGCTGTTCCACCTCTTCCCGCTCTGCCTCAAAATCCGGCGTTCCGTCCTCAT
>JAMPBI010000191.1 GCA_023666775.1 Alistipes sp.
TGTATACGCAAGATAGATCTCGCCGATCTCGTCGTCAGTAAATGCTTTCAGAACCGTTTCGCTGATATTCATCGCGTCGGAATACATCGGACTTTCTATCACGTCCGAATAATCGCCCGCGATCGCGTAGCCGTTTCGCGTAAACGCCTCCTTGCCCTTGCGTCCAATATTATAAATGACAACATCTTCTTTCGGGATATCTCCCTTTGTGATGAGTTTGATAACATTGGAGTTATAACCTCCGGCAAGTCCTCGGTTTGCTGTAATCACGATTATACCCTTTTTCGGAGAATTTCCCGCGTTCAGAAATCTGTGATTTACATTTCCCGATTTCGCAAGCATGGCACGGACAGTATCATACATCATATCAAAAAATGGTTTGGAATGTTCTGCCCTCGCCTTTGCTTTTTGCAGCTTTACCGTTGAAACGAGCTTCATGGCTTTCGTTATTTGTTCCGTACTCTGTATACTTTCCTTACGCCTTTTTATGTCTCTCATTGAGGCCATATGCGATCACCCTTTTGCTCTTTCTTAAAACTCTGCCTTAAATTCTTCAATAGCTTTTACAAGAAGTTTTTCATTCTCCTCGTCAAGTACCTTGCTGTTCTTAATGGCTGCCGGAATTTCAGGGTACTTCGTGTCGATAAACTCAAATAATCCCTTTTCAAAATCCAGAACCTTAGATACTTCAATGTCAAGAAGATACTTCTTTGTAGCCGCATATATGATGATTACCTGGTATTCAACCGGCATTGGTTTATACTGCGGCTGTTTCAGCATTTCTTTAATTCTTTCACCCTGCGCCAGTCTCTCTTTCGTATCCGCGTCAAGCTCGGAGCCAAACTGTGAGAATGACGCAAGTTCACGATACTGTGCCAGTTCCACACGGATCGGGGCTGCGAATTTCTTCATCGCCTTGATCTGAGCCGCGCCGCCAACTCGGGATACGGAAAGACCCGCATTAACCGCCGGACGGAAACCGGAGTTAAACATTTCCGTTTCCAGATAAATCTGACCGTCGGTAATGGAAATTACGTTGGTCGGGATATACGCGGAAACGTCTCCCGCCTGCGTCTCAATGATCGGAAGCGCCGTGAGAGAACCTCCGCCGTACTCGTCCGACATTCTTGCCGCTCTTTCGAGAAGTCTTGAATGCAGATAGAATACGTCGCCCGGATACGCCTCACGTCCCGGTGGTCTTTTCAGCAGCAATGAAAGCGTTCTGTATGCCGCCGCATGCTTACTCAGATCATCATATACAACAAGGACGTCTTGTCCTGCTTCCATCCACTCTTCTCCGATCGCGCAGCCGGAATACGGAGCGATATACTGTAACGGAGCAAGTTCACTTGCCGTAGCCGCAACGATCGTCGTATAATCCATTGCGCCGTACTCTTCCAAGGTTTTCACGATGGTTGCCACCGTTGACGCCTTCTGTCCGATTGCTACATAAATACACTTAACGCCCTGACCCTTCTGATTAATGATCGTATCGATCGCGATAGCCGTTTTACCGGTCTGTCTGTCACCGATGATCAGCTCACGCTGACCTCTTCCGATCGGTACCATGGCGTCAATCGCCTTAATACCTGTCTGTAACGGAGTATCAACGGATTTTCTGGTAATAACACCCGATGCCACTCTCTCGATCTGTCGGAACTTATCCGTATGGATCGGTCCTTTTCCGTCAATCGGCTGTCCCAACGCATTTACAACACGTCCCAGCATCGCATCGCCTACCGGCACCTCAACAACTCGTCCCGTTGTCTTTACCGTATCGCCTTCATTGACGTTCTTAGAGTCGCCCAGGAGAACCGCGCCGACATTGTCTTCCTCCAGATTCAGAATCATGCCGTATATATCACCCGGGAATGCTAAAAGTTCTCCCTGCATGGCATTTTCCAAACCGTGAATACGCGCGATACCGTCGGCAACCTGAATTACAGTACCAACATCCGATACTTCAAGTTCACTTGAATATTTCTTTATTTGTTCCTTAATGACGGAACTAATCTCTTCCGGTCTTAAATTCATGGAGCGAACGCACCTTCCTTCTATTAGTTTAACTGAATCTTAAGCAATTCCTTTGTCAGTTCGCTTAATTTCGTCTTTATACTGCTGTCTACCACGCGGTCGCCGATACGGATAACCATTCCGCCAATCAGCTCTTTATCTACCTGATAATTCATGTCAAAAGACTTATAACCGGTAGTTTTAAGCAGTTTTGCCTCAACTTCCTCTTTCTGCCTGTCAGAAAGCGAGGACGCCGAAGTAACATAAGCTACACCAATATGCTTATATTCTTTTACCTTATCGGTAAAATAGGATAATATACCCGGAATATCATTATATCTTCCCTTGCTTACAACCAGCGTAAGAAATCCTATCATGTCCCCGGATACAAAATTTTTGAAGATATTCTCAATAACTTCCTGTTTTTTTGTCGTCTCGATCTTAGGGTGATTTAAAAATTTGACAAGCTCTCCGTTTTCGGAAAACGCTTTCAGTATCGCCTGGGCTTCCTCTAAAAGCACGTCCGTCTTATTTTCTTCCACGGCAAGCTCAAATAACGCATCACCATAAGCTGCTTTTACTAGCTTAGCCATGTACTATCACCTATTCCGTTCAAAGTCTCTTCTACAAGAGCGTCACTAACCGCAGTATCAATATTCGCCGCTACAACCTTGCCTGCCATCATGGACGCAATCTGTATCATTTCCGTCTTCACTTCGTCCATAGCACGCTTTCTCTCAAGAGCAACTTCGTTATTCGCCCTCTCGATAATCCTCGCGGCTTCTTCTTTTGCCTCGGAAAGAATTTGTTCTTCCTTCTTCAAGGCTTTCTTTCTTGCCTCGGAAAGAATGGTTTCCGCTTCTCTGTCAATCTCACGAAGCTTTGTCTCATATTCTTCCTTGAGCGCAAGTCCTTCTTCCTTTGCCTGTTTTGCCGTCTCACGCTCGCTTGTGATCTTGTCGGCACGCTTTTTAAGCATTTCACGCGCCGGATCAAACAGCAGGTATGACAACAATAAAAACAGTATAAAAATGTTGATTGCCGTCACTATCGTACTAAAAAGAAGCTGCGCATCCAATCCGAACAGATACTCCGTTTCTTCCGCCGCCGTAGTCAGCAATACATTAAATAATGGTATCAAATTTCTGCCTCCTTTCGCCTCTCATGAACACGCTGTGTTCTATGACTTATCTGTCATGAGCGCTTCTCGCTCTATAACTTAATTGTCATGAACGCTCCGCGCTCTATGACTTATTTAAAAGGCTTTACGAACATTAAAATGATGGCAACAACGAAACCATAAAGACCTGTTGTCTCTGCTACTGCCTGTCCCAGCAACATCGTAGATGTGATATCAGACTTCGCGCCCGGATTACGTCCAACTGCTGCCGCCGCCTGACCGGCCGCATAACCCTGTCCGACACCAGGACCAATACCTGCGATAAGAGCAAGTCCCGCGCCTACTGCTGACATACCATAAATAAAATCCTGTCCACTAATGTTTTCCATCTTAATAATCCTCCTGTAAATAAATTTGATTAATCTGCAATCTTGTCATTGACATAAACCATGGTCAACATGGCAAATACGTATGCCTGTATACAGCCTGAAAAGATATCAAAGTATACATGCATTACTGCCGGAATACCCATTTTCAAAAGCAATGGAAACATTCCGTACACCAGTCCCATTAACACGGTACCTGACATGATGTTACCGAAAAGACGGACTGATAACGATAATGGTGTTGCAATTTCACTAATGACATTGATCGGAAAAAGGATAGCAACCGGCTGAAATAAATTCGTAAAATGCTTTACCTTATTCTTCTTAATGCCGCAAAAGTGAATAATGCAAAACGTAAAAAGCGCAAGCGGTAATGTCACACCGTAATCGGCTGTCGGTGGTCTGAGTCCGAACAGTCCCGATATATTACATATCAATATAAATATGAATATTGATGAAATGTAATTCACAAAACGCTTGGCATTCGTCCCCATCAGACCGTTTACCATATTGCCGAGCATCTCCACGACAATCTCCACAGCATTCTGGAATGCTCCGGGAGTTGCGTCAGGATCTGCCTTCACAATGACTCTGTTGGCAATAACTGCTAGCACAATGATAAATAGTGACACACACAGAAGCGCGACATGAGTCGTTGTAATGTACACAGTCGTTCCGCCAAGATGAACTTCTTGAAGTTTCTTGATCATGAAGTCTGCTTCCAAGGCAATCGGCAGGTTCCGGGGGAGAGTCAAAAGTCCACTTCCCACATTCTCACCTTCCTTTATTTAGTTATTTTTGTAACTATATATTTATGAGTAATCGGCTGTAAATACGCCGCTACTTTCAATGAGAGCAAGCCTACAGCAAAGGCGATGGCGTCGCAGAAGCCTGTAAAATAAATCAACGCAAGGAGCAGCAGCAATCCTGCCGCCCGGAAAATAAACATTTTACGGGTATGCTTCGGCGCTCCGGTTTCCCCAAGGGAAAGCGCTTCCGCCACGCTGCGGTACATATGCGCCGTTATGGCGACCGCCGCCGCGATCCCGACCAGAAATCCCAGAATGATTTTCCATAAAGGGCCTTCGTAAAACGGGATTCCCACCGCAAGTATCAGTATTTCTCCCAAAATCCCGTACACGATACATCCGGCAGCCAGATCCAGCAGCATCGGGTTTAAACCGCTTAAAAACTTCTTCATTCTCCTCTGTCCCTATGCTCACGATTATATTTCTCTACAATATCCTCCGGTTTCTCCTGCTTTTCCTCGTCCATTTTCAGGGAGTTCATCGCAGTATCGTATGCGCTTTTGCCGCCGCCGAGCACCCCCAGTATCAGCAGTATCACCGCCCAATAGGAAACGTCGAACGTCTTGTCCAGCCACATACCGATCAGAAGGCACAAAAGCGTGGGAACAATGATATTAAGGCTCAGTTGTGTTACCAGCGCAAAATTACGGAGAACATTTTTCTTTTTACTCATTTTGATACCTTCTCACACCTAAATCAATTAACATTTTATACCATTTTAACAAATAAGTCCATGGGAAATTGATAAAATTATATTACAATTCACCATATTTATTCAAATATGTATGGAAAATGTGGTTTTTTTCTGCTATAA
>JAMPBI010000192.1 GCA_023666775.1 Alistipes sp.
GGACAACGTTCATACCATGCTTTTTGAGGCGGCATGTTTTGACGGAACCAATATCCGTTTATCAAGCAAAAAAGTGGGACTGCGTACCGACGCGTCCGGCAAGTTTGAAAAAGGACTGGACCCGAATACGGCGCAGGAGGCGATCAACAGAGCCTGCCAGTTGATCGAGGAACTGGGAGCCGGCGAAGTCATAGGCGGAATGATCGACGAATATCCGGTGGAAAAGAGCGGAAATACGGTAATCTTCGAGCCGGATAAAATCAACAGGCTCCTTGGGACCAATGTTCCGAGCGGCGATATGCTCCGCTACTTTGAAAAAATCGGTTTATCTTACGACGAAGTGCTGAATGAGGTCGTTGTGCCGTCATGGAGGCAGGATCTGCACTGTATGGCGGATCTGGCGGAGGAAGTCGCGCGATTTTACGGGTACGACAATATTCCGACCACGCTTCCGTCGGGAGCGGCGTCCGCCGGAAAATTATCCCATAAACTTACGGTGGAAAAGGCGGCAAAAGAAGTTGCGGAATACTGCGGTTTTTCGCAGAGCATGACATATTCTTTTGAAAGCCCGAAAGTATTTGACAAACTCTTTATTAACGCGGACGATGAGTTGAGAAAAACGGTGGTGATCTCCAATCCTCTGGGAGAAGATTTCTCCATTATGAGGACGATTCCATTAAATGGCATGCTCACTTCCCTCTCAACCAATTATAATAGAAGAAACAAGAATGTTAAATTATATGAACTGTCAACCGTTTATCTGCCAAAAGCCGTTCCTATGACCGAACTTCCCGACGAGCGGGTTCAGTTTACCCTTGGAATGTACGGCGAGGGCGATTTCTTCACGATGAAGGGCGTTGTGGAAGAAATTTTAACGAAACTCGGAATAACGGGGAAGCTGAATTACGACCCGAAATCCGGTAAAAATTTCCTCCACCCGGGACGTCAGGCAAATGTAATATATAACGGAAACGTGATCGGTTATCTGGGCGAAGTGCATCCGGACGTCTGCGACAATTACCAGATTGGTGAGAAAACATACGTCGCGGTGATCGATATGCCTGCCGTTATGGATTTTGTGAATTTTGAGATCAAATATCAGGGTATCGCCCGCTTCCCGGCGGTAACGAGGGACATCAGCATGGTAATGCCGAAAGACATTCTTGTGGGTTCGGTCGAGGAAGTGATCGCGAAGAAGGGCGGAAAGCTCTTAGAGGAATACCGGCTCTTTGATATCTATGAGGGCGCGCAGATCAAGGCGGGATATAAATCCGTCGCTTATTCCATTACGTTCCGTTCCAAGGAAAAAACGCTGGAAGATAAGGAAGTAAACGAGATCATGGAAAAGATCTTAAAGGCGCTTTCCGATATGGGAATTGAACTGCGCGGTTAAAAACGATATAATAAAGGAATAAGAAACGAAAAAGAAACGATCAGGAGAGAAAACATGCGAAAATGGTGCGCGCGGCTGCTTGCGCTTTTGTTAATCGTTAATTTCATATGTGTCAATACGCCCGCCGGCACGGTTTTCGCGGGAGAACTTTCCGGTTATACGGTGCGTATCGGTCTGGTCAGCCTCTATGAAAATCAGAGCCGGATCGTAGTGAAAAATACGTCTCTGATCATGGGGTATGAGACGGAAGGCGTATTTTCACAGTGCGCCGTATTAAACAGTACCGACGGGTTTACGTTTACGCCGGACGGAAGCTATTGTTACGCGTCCGAGGCGTCTTACGATTCCTACGAGGCGGCGCGGCAGGCGATAGCAGGGCTGAAAGAAGGCAGGGAATATCTTACCTGCGGCGTGTCGGGGACGGGAAAATTCCGCATTTATATCAGCGGGGATTCCGAGACGACCGTACAAAGCCTTGCCGCTATGCTGGAGGAGTCCGTAAAAATACGGTTCGCGGCGGTAGGGCATGACGCGGCTTACCGTGTGAAAGTAACGTGGCAGGAAGGCAGTCTCATCATTGATGTGGGAAGCGACAACCAATACCCGCAGTTTCAGGCGGGCGCGGCAAACGAAGCGGGCGTTTACGTTCTGGATCTGGGAGACCGGCAGTACCGGGGCAGAATGGAAATCGGAAGATTTGGCGCGTCGGGCGGGCTGACGCCGGTGAGCGTTTTGGACATAGAAGATTATCTTTACGGCGTTGTCGCCTGCGAAATGGTTCCTTCGTGGGAGATGGAAGCGCTAAAGGCACAGGCGGTCTGCGCGAGAAGCTACGCGTATGCTTTGGACAAACGCTATGAGACATTTGGCGCGGATAACGGCTACGCACTGTTTGATACCACGAGGAGCCAGGTATATAAAGGGTACGGTACGGAGACGGAGAGAACCAATCAGGCGGTGGACGCTACCCGGGGCGAGATGATCTATTACCGTGAAAATGTGGTAAAGGCATATTTTTACTCGACCAGCGGCGGACACACGGAAAACTGTGAAGACGTGTGGGACGTTGCCCTTACATATTTCAGAGGCGTACCGGATAATACGGAACTTTATCAGGAAAAAGCGCCTTGGATCGTGACGAAAACAAAATCGGAGATTGCCGATATCGTAAGGGAGGTGGGAACGGACGTCGGGCAGGTTACGAACGTAAGCGCCCAGATACGTTCCGCGTCGGGACGGATCTTCCGGCTTCGGGTATCGGGAACGGCGGGAACGGCGTATCTGCTAAAGGAAAAAGTAAGGACGGCACTTTCGCTTCCCGACGCCAAGGCAAAGATCATAAAGTACGGCGACGTGCCGGATAAAGTCTATGTGCAGACCATGAGCGGGACGAGCCAGAAGCAGATCAGCACGTCCTACATTATCAGCGCGAACGGTACGATCGCTCCGGCAGACGCCTCGCTGGAACAGTATGTGGTTATCAGCAGCGACAACTTAACGAATTTCGCGAAAAACGCGCCGACGGACCCGGATACTTATTTCTTTGCGGGAATGGGGTACGGACACGGCGTGGGGCTGAGCCAGTCGGGAGCCCAGAGCCTCGCGCTGCAGGGATACGATTACGAGTATATCATTCACCACTATTATAACAAGGTGGATATCAGATAGAGGTATTACATGGACCGAAAGGATTTTTATTTTGAACTGCCCGAGGAACTGATCGCGCAGGACCCGTTGGAGGACCGTTCTTCCTCGAGGCTTCTTGTCTTAAATAAAGATACGGGAAAGACTGCCCATAAACATTTCAGGGACATCAAGGAGTATCTGAGGGCGGGGGACTGCCTTGTCATCAATAATACAAAAGTGATCCCGGCGCGTCTTATGGGTGAGCGGGAAGGAACCGGCGCGGTCATTGAAGTTCTTCTGTTAAAGCGCATGGAAAACGATGTGTGGGAAACGCTTGTGAAACCCGGGAAAAAGGCGAAGATCGGTACGAGGATCGTTTTCGGCGGGGGAAAACTGGTCGGCGAGGTCATTGATATTGTGGAGGAAGGCAACCGCAGGATACGGTTCACCTATGAGGGGATTTTTGAAGAAATCCTCGACGAACTGGGACAAATGCCCCTTCCGCCGTATATCACCCACAAATTACAGGATAAAAACCGTTACCAGACGGTTTACGCAAAAAACGAGGGTTCGGCGGCGGCTCCGACCGCGGGACTGCATTTTACCAAGGAGCTGTTGGCGCAGATCGAAGATATGGGAGTATCCATAGCCAGCGTAACCCTTCATGTAGGGCTTGGAACATTCCGTCCCGTTAAGGAGGACGATATCCTCAAGCACCATATGCATTCGGAATTTTACTGTATTGAGCCGGAGGAAGCGGAGAAGATCAACCGGGCAAAGAAGCAGGGCGGCAGGATCATCTGCGTGGGAACAACGAGCTGCCGCACGGTGGAATCCGCCGCGCTTTCGGACGGATCCGTTCCTGCGGGAAGCGGCTGGACGGAAATATTTATTTATCCCGGTTATCAGTTTAAAGTTCTGGATTGTCTGATCACAAATTTTCATCTGCCGGAGTCCACGCTGATCATGCTGGTGTCTGCGCTGGCTGGCAGGGAAAATGTGCTGGACGCTTATCGGGAAGCGGTGGAGGAACGGTATCGGTTCTTTAGTTTCGGAGATTGTATGCTTATATTGTAAAAACGAAACCGCATTTTTGTAAGAAAAAAATGCCGGGAATATTGCAATCAGAATTTGCATATGCTATAATGCCAATAGGCAAAAGTGATAGCAAGTCCATATGGACAAAGAACGAACCCCCGGATCGTAGTGGTGTACAGTCCGGGGGTTCTTCTTTTCTTTTACGGTGGCGAAGCACCCACCAGGCTATTTGTTGCCCTTATCGTTTCTGTCAAGCCATTTGCAAACGAGGTGGCAAACCACGCCTGCCGCGACAGTAACGAAAAAAGTGATAGTAAGATCCATATGAACACCTCCTCCCGTTGCCGGGTATCGGTAGGACAACGAAAATAGTATAGCATAGTTTTAATTTTATTCCAATAAGCGGAACAACATCAGGGAGAAATAATATGACAAGAGAAGAAATGAGAATAAAACGCGAGTTGAAAAAGGTGATAGAAAAGGATTTCTTAAAACCGTTCAGCAAAAAGTACGGTTATAAAATAATCGGAGGAACACCTTATTGTGTCCGTGATGGCTGGCTGTATATGATTTCTTTATCCAATACATATGACTATATTCGTATGGTGATTACGGTAAGACCCCTTGCGATTGACGAGGTGTTTTGGGAAGTTTTTGAGATGTGTAGAACCAAAGATTGATACAATTTAATGCGGTGTCAAGGCTGAAAATAGTGTAAAAAACGGCTCTTGGAGCGGAGAAATCCACTCCGGGGGCTTTCTTTTTATGTGCTTTTCAGATTTTGGAACGTCAGTAATAGATTTGATATGAAAAAAATTTAAATACTATTAGAAGAAGCCGTCTGATTGAAGGATTTTGTTGAATCGGGGAAAAGGAAGTAGTATAATTGCAATATATTTTATGTTCTGTTATGAGTGTATTGCTATTCTTTCATTGGGAGAGCAATAGGCTTTCAACAGTAGTGGGAGACGAAGCAAATGACAATTACCACACTAAAGGTTATTGCTTTAATTTTAATCCCTTTTCGGAATTGTGTCCCCATTAGAAACAGGTTATAATGATACCCAAAA
>JAMPBI010000193.1 GCA_023666775.1 Alistipes sp.
AAACAGGCGCATGAGGTCATCCTCAAGCGAAATATAGAACCGCGACACACCCGGATCGCCCTGGCGGCCTGCACGGCCCCGCAGCTGGTTGTCGATACGCCGCGACTCATGGCGCTCCGTACCGATGATCATCAGACCGCCTGCCGCCCGCGCCTCCTCGTCAAGCTTGATGTCCGTACCACGCCCCGCCATGTTCGTCGCGATGGTAACGGCGCCGTGTTTGCCTGCCTCGGCAACGATCTCCGCCTCCATCTCATGGAACTTGGCGTTCAATACCTTGTGCGGAATACCACGTTTTTTAAGGATCGCGCTGACCTCCTCCGACGCCTCGATCGTAATGGTGCCTACCAGAACGGGCTGTCCCTTCGCGTGCGCCGCCTCTACTTCGTTGGCAACCGCATTTAACTTGCCCCTTCTCGTCTTATATACCGCATCGTCCAGATCCACACGGGCAATCGGCTTATTCGTCGGTATCTCGATCACGTCCAGATTATAGATCTCACGGAACTCCTTCTCCTCCGTAAGCGCCGTACCGGTCATGCCCGCCTTCTTCTCAAACTTATTAAAGAAATTCTGGAACGTGATCGTAGCCAGCGTTTTGCTCTCTCTCTTAACCTTTACATGCTCCTTCGCCTCGATCGCCTGATGAAGACCGTCGGAAAATCTTCTTCCCGGCATGATACGCCCCGTAAATTCATCAACGATCAGGACCTGATCGTCCTTCACCACATAGTCCTGATCCCGGAACATCAGATTATGCGCCCTTAACGCAAGAATAATATTGTGCTGGATCTCAAGGTTCTCCGGGTCGGCAAGGTTCTCAATATGGAAAAACTGCTCAACTTTCGTCACACCCTCGGCGGTCAGGTTGACGATCTTGTCCTTTTCGTTGACGAAGAAATCACCGTCCTCTTCCACGTCCTGTCCCATAATGGCGTCCATTTTGGACAGTTCGCCGTCGCCGCTGCCGCGGGTAAGCTGTCTTGCCAGAATATCACACGCCTCGTAAAGCCGGGTGGACTTGCTTCCCTGTCCGGAAATGATCAGCGGCGTTCTCGCCTCATCAATCAGAACCGAATCCACCTCGTCGATGATACAATATTTCAGATTGCGGAGTACAAGCTGCTCCTTGTAAATCGCCATGTTATCTCTCAGATAATCAAAGCCCAGTTCATTGTTGGTCACATAGGTGATGTCGCAGCCATATGCTTTCTTTCTCTCCTCCGGCGTATTGGAGTTAAGAACAACGCCTACGGAAAGTCCCAGAAACTCGTGAACCTTTCCCATCCACTCCGCGTCACGGTTGGCAAGGTAATCATTAACCGTTACGATCAGAACGCCTTCGCCGGTCAGCGCGTTCAGATACGCGGGAAGCGTGGAAACCAGCGTCTTACCTTCACCGGTCTTCATTTCGGCAATCCTGCCCTGATGAAGGATCATACCGCCGATCAGCTGCACACGGTAATGTTCCATGCCAAGGGTTCTTCTTGCCCCCTCCCGCACTACCGCAAACGCTTCCGGTAAAATATCGTCCAGAGTCTCGCCGCCGGCAAGCCTCTCCTTAAACTGCCGGGTCTTGTCCTTTAAATCGCTGTCCGAGAGCGCCATCATCTCGTCTCTCATCGCTTCGATCTTATCCACAACCGGGTATATATACTTTAATTCTCTTTCGCTGTGAGATCCAAATAACTTCTCGATTAAACTCATTCTCTTTCTCCTTCAATGCGATCGTTCACTAAACGCAATTATTCTTAATTGTACCACTTTCTCGCGAAATGGTCAATCATGCAAAAACCTGCCGTTTTACTGCATTTTCCTGTCAATCCGGTTATAGATCAGACTGATCGCGAAACATAACATGCCCGACGCGAAAAAGCTCAGCGCATTTCCCAGCGTATTGGAATAACTGATATCGATCATGATCAACTTAAAAATACTGAGCATGGAAAGCACCAGACCGAAAATCCTAAGGGACTTATATTTTCCCCAAAATCCTGCCATAATATTTGCAATCGCCATCAGCAGGCATACCACGCTGACAATGTAATTTACCGTATGGAAAGAGTCCAGTATCACAACCATCAGTATGGTAAATTTCACGCCCACATAAATTCCGCCGAAATTTGTCCATCGGTCCAGAATATTTTTGGAATTTACCATGAAAGCGATCAGCGTTACGATAATTACCGTCAAATGCAGCCACGCGCCGTATCCCGACTCGATCCGTATAAGCCCCATTATCATAAACAGCAGGTTCAGCAGGTGATACAGCGTATTCTTCTCTTTCTCACCCGTTTTCAAATTTCTTCCGAAACAGCTCTTCATCATGGCGATATTAAACAATGCCAGCACCGCGAAAGTAACCGTGTCGGACAGATCAAAATTCCCCGTCAAACGCAGCACAAGTAAATCTACGGAATATAAAATATATATCAGCGTCAATACATGCATTACGCCCTTGTACCATATACTATACTGTTCTTTCTTCCGGTATATCAGAAAATGCGCCGCAAATACAGCAATTCCTCCCTGCAAAAAACTTTCCCACTCATTGACGTCCGCAATATCCGCGTTTGAAATATGTGCGTAGAAAAGCAATGCCCCCATATACTTCAACGCGCTGTTCGCTCTGTAAAATCCCAGAAGAAAACAAGGAAGTACCAGAAGAAATATATTTTCGTGCGTATACCAATCCGCGTCCAGCATAAGTCCCGATGACGCGATACAAAGGAAAAACACCTGCGCGATATACTTTCCCTCTTTTTTAGGCGTATCCTTTAATTCCGCCAGAACCACAAAAAACATACCCAGAAGATAAGCTGCCAGTCCGAATATTTTCCTGTCCGTTATCACAAATTGCAGCGTTTGCATGATCATCGTGGCATAGATACTGATAAAAATGCCGAAAGAAACTCCTGTCTTTTCCAGCCTCTGGCACATCGCCGCGGCGAAATTCACCGCAAAAAACACCAAAAGGATACCTGTCGTAGTATGCAGTCCTCTTTCCGCAATCTCACAATTCGCCTCATACAGCATGATGAAATTAACCGCGTTGAACACATGCTGCAAAAGGTTATCGGAAAATTCCTTTTTATAATGGATATAATAAAATACACCTGATGAAATGGCATAAAAGATAAGCAGCGCAAGAAATTTTTCCGCGTCTTCATTCCCCGCGCACAGAATACAGCCAAAAATAATCGCGATCGAAATCCCCAGATGTCCGATCACCTGGAAAATCTTATTCCCGGATTTTGAAAGAAGGCATACGCCCACAGCCCATATTCCGATAAGTACATAAAGAAGAATATCCCCGATCGCCTTAAAATAAATATTCCCTAACAACAACGATATGTACACGGCTCCCACGCCGCAGCCCGTCAATGCGATGTAAAATTTGTTTTCCCTGTCTTTTTTCAGCTTGTATAAACCCGCGCCCAAAAAGGCAAAACTTAAAAGGTACATGGTGATCATTTTTGCCGTGTCGTTAAAATACGGCAGTAACAAGGTTGCAAACAAGATCAGGCTGATAAAAATAAGCACAGACGCCAAAATTCCCATCAGCGACCTGCCGACCGTCTTTTCCAAATCTTTCTGCCGTACAGGGACGCACATGTTCTCATTGATTTTTTGCTGCATACCTGCTTGCAAATCTTCCCAAACATTCTTTCTTGCGCCATCATTCGTCACGGAAACCTTTTCAGGTTCGACAACAACCGCCGTCTTTTCTTCGGCTTCTCTATCTTCCGTTTGTGATTTCAGATATTCCAACTGCCGCTGCATATATTCAATCTCACGGTTGAAATTCTCCAGTTTGTGCCGGAGCATTTCATCACCGCAGTCCCCGCCGCCCTCGCTTAAATGTGACAACTGCATTCTGTCCTGCAAAAGCCTTTTTTCAAATTTCAGTAT
Source organism: Alistipes sp. (assembly GCA_023666775.1). Lineage (GTDB taxonomy): Bacteria > Bacillota > Clostridia > Lachnospirales > Lachnospiraceae > MGBC120314. Next base: position 3,913 of record JAMPBI010000193.1, read on the forward strand.
TTCTTCCGCGCGTTCATTCATATAAATTTTCACTTTCCATATTTATTAAAAAATTCTTCCAGCGCAGACCAGTCATCTGCATAGCCTGAGATACCATACTTTACATAATATTTTATATTAATACCAAAATCCTCATAAATGCCGCCCCATTCATAATCAGCCGGCTTCATACGGAGAATCAGTTCCGCAAGTTCCTCCGCCGCCTCTTTATACTCTTGAAATTCCTCTCCAACAGGTCCCCCGACCGACGGAGTGCCCGAAGCCTGATAAACGTACAGATACATGATATTACCCTCCCGGTCCTCAGCCGATACGGCATAACTGTAAAGATCTCCATACAGCGCAGGATCATCAGGTTCCCCGAACAACGCCCATATTTGCCCTAGGATAGGGGCCTGATCCCTCTCCGTATAATAATCTTGATTAATAAGGCTGCAAATATACGCTTCGTTAATATTTCCATACTGCTCTTCCAGCCTTTGACACTGCTCTAATAAATCCTGAGGTTTTGCTCTTTTAAATGTATATCGGTTTGTCTCTACTTCGCTGATCTGAAATACCGTCTCCTGCTCGCTCACAGATATGGTTTTCTCCGGCAGCGCTTTAGAAACGGCAGAAACTGCCGTGGTCCCGCTTTCGTATATGCCTTGCTCCGGAATTATTTTTTCCGCAACCGTTTGTTTCGGAACAGTCTTTCCCTCAAAGCTGGAATATATATATGTCGCGGCAACGATCAGCGGCATGATTACAGACATTTTGATTTTCATATGGTTTCTCCTATTTGCTGTATGTATTCTATTGTACTATAGTCCTTTTCTTTTTTCTATGAAAAATTCTATTTCTTACCGGATCAAATGTAGGAGGGCGATACAATGATTACATATCAGGATTTATTTTTGTTCTGCACGTTCATTGTTGCCCTTATCAATCTGCTTTATCAGATTTTTAAGGACAAAAGAAAATAGCCGCCAACTACCCACAATAGTTGACGGCTGTTACTTTGTAACATGCTAATGTTGTTGTGAGGGGTAACCGCTTCTCTGGCTTTCCCTTCATCTGATCATAATATAACATATCCTCCGGATAAATTCAAGAATATTTTCCAAAAGCTATCTGCTTCTCTACTTTAAAAATCATTTCTACACAATCCTTGAGTTTCCGCAAAATGTAATGAAAAAGTAGTCAGACCTTTATCAAACGC
>JAMPBI010000194.1 GCA_023666775.1 Alistipes sp.
ATTGGTGCCGCAGCAGCCGCCCAAGACCTTCACGCCGTAAGGGAGCATTTCCTCCACATAAGACGCAAATTCCTCCGGCGTCACGTTATACTGATTGGTAACCGGATCGGGAAGTCCCGCGTTTGGCTTTACCACGATTGGAAGCGTTGTCCACCGGGACAGCTCCTCCACCACCGGGAGCAGTTCCTTCGGCCCCAGCGAACAGTTAATGCCGACCGCGTCCACGCCCAGCCCCTCCAGGGTCAGCGCCATGGAAGAAATGCCGCAGCCAGTAAATGTTCTTTTATTTTCCTCAAAAGTCATCGTGCAGATAACCGGCAGGCAGGAATTTTCTTTCGCGGCAAGAACGCCCGCTTTCACTTCCATCAGATCCGTCATCGTCTCAAAAACAATAACGTCCGCGCCGCTCCCCGCAACGATCTGTTCCTTAAAAATATCGTAGGCTTCCTCGAAAGAAAGGTATCCCGTCGGTTCCAGAAGCTGTCCGATCGGCCCGATATCAAGCGCAACCAAAGAACCGGTGCCCCTGCACGCCTCTTTCGCGTTCGCCACCGCCGCCTCAATGACCTCTTTGACGGACTTGTCGCAATGCTCCAGTTTATAACGGTTCGCGCCGAATGTATTGGCGTAAACGATATCGGAACCGGCACGGATATACTGCCGGTGAATGTCAACGATCAGCCCGGGGTTAGTAATTCCCAGAAGCTCCGGGATCTCTCCCATCGCCATTCCCGATTTTTGCAGCATGGTTCCCATACCGCCGTCTAAGATCACAAATTCTTTCTCTAACAACTCTTTAAACATCGCAATGACTACCTTTCTGTCTGTAAGTACATGTGCCTTTTAAATTGCAGACCGCGCAGCCCCGTTTCGCCCGCGGTAATTTCTGCCGTGAAAGTCCGATCACCGCCGTAACGGATTTGCGGGGCGTAAGGATAAAACTTCCGGTCGCGTTCAATCCGATCTTCTTTTCCGCGTTCAGCACCGCGAGAAACTCCCGCTGGAGCGAGATCGGCAGATCGCCGTAGCCCACGCCGTACCGCCATGTCATCTCATAACCGGGAAAATCCCGCCGGATCTTCAATTCCACTTTATCGCAGAGCTGCTCCACCGCGGTACTGGCTAAACAATCCAGCGCCAGCGCCGACAGCATGTCCGCATGCTCCGCCACGCGGATAATCCTGTCCACCTCCGACGAAAGGGTCGCGCACATTAAGACCGCTTTTTCACAGCCCGCCAGGTGCTTTTTGATATCCTCACCCGTCAGCACAAGGGACGCGCCGTTTAGATGAACGCCGTCCTCCTCCACGACAAGATCAAAACTTTGATACAGATAGTGGGGACGGACTGCCGCTAAGAGTTTCGCCTCGCAGTCTTCCATTATGCTCTCCAGCCTCGCGTCACAGTTTCGATCCGCCTGTCCCATATAGCGCAGCGCCTCGTTTCTGTCCAGACCGGAAATGACAATACGCTCGTCCATCTTTCTCTCCTATCGTTTCAGGTACGGTGAAACATTTTCCCATATTTTGCGCGCCACATAAGCGTTATTCATCGTGTATAAATGAATACCCCGCACTCCGCGGTTCAAAAGTCCGATGATCTGGTCGGAGGCATACTCGATACCCGCCTCCCTCATGCTGTCCGCGTGATCCCCGTACTGCTGCATTACACGGGATAACTTCGCGGGAATGGACGCTCCGCACATGGTTACCATACGTTTGATCTGACCGGCGTTACATACCGGCATGATCCCGGCTTCCACCGGCACGTTGATCCCCGCCAGTTTCATTTTCTCGAGAAACGAAAAAAAGATTTCATTGTCAAAAAACAACTGGGAGATCAGGTGCCCCGCGCCCGCGTCCGTCTTTTTCTTCAGATTTAAGATGTCCTCCACAATGTCCGCCGCCTCGACGTGGCACTCCGGATAACAGGCGCCGGAAATCCCAAAATCACCATGCTCTTTAATAAATAGGATCAGATCCGAAGCATGAAGAAAATCTTCTTTCGGCTTTATTTCCGGGTTGATATCACCGCGCAGGGCGAGAATATTTTCAATGTTATTCTCCTCAAACTGTTTCAGGATCGTCCGTACCGACTCTTTGGAAGAACTGACACAGGTCAGATGGGCCGCCGATTCAATATGGTGCTTATTCTTGATGACCGAAGCGATATCGCAGGTCTTCGTATCCGCGGTATTACCCCCGGCTCCGTAAGTCACGCTGATAAAATCCGGCTTCAGGTCCGTAAGCTGCTCCAGCGTATCGTAGATCGTCTCCACGGGGCTGTCCTTTTTCGGAGGAAACACCTCGAACGATATCACGTTGTTATCCTCGCGAAACATATCTTTTATCTTCATTATTCCACCACCTCGATATTATTTCCGTCCTTGGAAATCCTGTAATACTGGTAATCGTCCGTATTAAAAAAGTAAACCCAGTCCGAGATCACATTGACGGCGTTCAGCTCCCCGGAATACAGCACCATCTCGTCGCTTCCGTCCAGTCCCGCGCAGCAAAGGGCATTGTCCGTAACGTTATAATAGAACAGTCTGCCGTTATTGATGTTGATGTTACTGCACTCGTCCTCTCCGACCTGCTGCGCCTCGCCACCGCTTTCGTCCGTGCGGTAAATGTGGCCGCCTCCGCTCACAAAATAGACCATCCCTGCCTCCACAAGAAGTTCCTGCACGTTTTTATCGTCAAGAAATACGCCGTTATCGCTTCCGTCAAAATTCATGGAATAAATCCTTCCGGAATCCGAACCGTTGATATAGTATATTTTATCCCTGCCCACATTCAATCCGCCGGCAATATCGTCGCTTAGAACCGTCCCGCCGCTGCCGTCAAGATCCATGCGGTGTACTTTGGTCGAATCGCCGTCCGCTTTCAGGTAAAAAATCGTATTTTCCGTCACGACAACATTTCTACAGGTATCGCCGACCAGCGTTTCCACTTCCCCGCTCTTAACGGACGCGCGGAAAATGCCTCCCGCCTGATAATAAATGTAATCCCCGAAAAAGTTCAGTTCGATGGCGCCCCGGATATCTCCCAGCGCCTCCTTGCCGCTGCCGTCTTTATTCATCACATACAGTTTCTTATCGTCGGATTTATTGTAATAGTATATTCTGCCTCCGCCCTCGCAGACGATCCCGCTGTTTATCAGATTGCCTGCCGTATTGCCGTATTTTGCGTTACTGTTTGGTACATTCTGCGCCTCGCCGCCTACCGACGTTCCCGAAATGTCGATCATGCCCGAAAGTTCTTCCATACCTGAAGTTTCCGTCTGCAAAGATGACGTGCTTTCCGTCTGTAGCGCGGCGTCTGTTTTGTCTGCTGCTGTTACCCCTGCCTGCTGTGTGTCCTTTCCACAGGAACAGATCAGCACCGACAAGGTGGCTGCCGTTAAAACCACCCCAAACTGCCTTCTCATTAAAATACCTCCGTCTGCAAAATTTTTCAAAAATTCTACTGATATCCATTATACAAATTTACCCACTGTTTGTCAAAACAAACAGCTCGTGATATACTCGTAATAAATACGAGAACGAGGTTGAATACTATGATCTTATCATGCAGCAATATAGGAAAATCCTTTAGCGATACGCCCGTTTTAAAGGCGGTTTCCTTCCATCTGGAGGAACATGAAAAGGCGGCGGTCGTGGGAATGAACGGCGCCGGGAAATCCACCCTTTTCAAAATCATCATGGGGGAACTGACCCCGGACGAAGGGCAGGTCACTTTTGCCAGGGACAAGACCGTCGGTTATCTTGCCCAGCACCAGAATATCAACTCCGAGAACACCGTTTATGACGAATTATTGTCCGTCAAGGAAAATATTATCCGGCTTGAGAAACGGATAAGAGAGCTTGAGGAGCAGATGGCGTCCCGCGAAGGAGCGGAACTGGAAGATCTGATGAACACTTACGCGGATTTTACCCACCGCTTTGAGGACGAAAACGGATACGCCTACAAGAGCGAAGTGATCGGCGTATTGAAAGGACTGGGATTTTCGGAGGAAGATTTTAAAAAGCAGATCCATATGCTTTCGGGCGGCGAGAAAACGCGCGTCGCCTTAGGCCGCCTTCTTCTTACCAGACCGGATCTGATCCTGCTGGACGAACCGACCAACCATCTGGATCTGGACTCCATCAAATGGCTGGAAACCTTTCTGTCCAATTACAACGGCGCCGTTCTCATCGTCGCCCATGACCGCTACTTTCTTGACCGTATCGCGAGCCGGATCATCGAGCTGGACAGAGGAAACTGCACCGTTTTTTTGGGAAATTATACTGATTACGCCGCCAAAAAAGCGGAACTTCGCAAGGCGAAAATGAACGAGTATCTGAAACAGCAGCAGGAAATCCGGCACCATGAGGCGGTCATTACCAAGCTGAAACAGTTCAACCGGGAAAAATCCATACGGCGCGCCGAAAGCCGTGAAAAAATGCTGGACAAAATGGAACGTCTGGAAAAACCGGCGGAACCAAACAGTTCCATGAACCTGATCCTGGAACCGGAGATTGTCAGCGGGAACGACGTTCTTACCGTCTCGGACGTCTCAAAAAGTTTTTCCGGCGGTCCCTTATTCGAGCATGTTGATTTTGAGGTAAAGCGCGGTGAGAAAATCGCCCTGATGGGCGCGAACGGTACGGGAAAAACCACCCTTCTTAAAATGATCAACGGGATCCTGCCTCCCGACGGCGGCTTTATCCGCCTCGGAACAAACGTGACCGTCGGCTATTACGACCAGGAACAGCAAAATCTCTGCGACGATAAAACGCTGTTCGCAGAAATTTCCGACGACTACCCGGACATGAATAATACGAGGATACGCAATGTCCTTGCCGCTTTTCTTTTTACGGGGGACGACGTATTTAAAAGGATCTCGGAACTGAGCGGCGGCGAAAAAGGGCGCGTCTCCCTTGCCAAACTAATGCTTTCCAACGCGAACCTGCTGATTTTGGACGAACCGACCAACCATCTGGACATGGTGTCGAAGGAAATTCTGGAAAACGCGCTGAACAGCTATACCGGAACCGTTTTATACGTCTCCCACGACCGCTATTTCATCAACGCGACGGCGACAAGGATTTTGGAACTCA
>JAMPBI010000195.1 GCA_023666775.1 Alistipes sp.
GCATATTTATGAAGCGTTTCATGGTACTTGCACAAGTCCTTAAAGATCTGGTTGTTGACGATCTTCGGATCGGTCTGTTTACCTGCCCAAAGACCGAACTTACAGCCTTTCGGATTGTTAAGCTGCGTTATCTTGAGATGTTCAAAACCGATAATGTTATTGTATACGCGGTATGTGAAGATAAGATGGTCTATCTGGAATACGCGGATCCAATCCTGTGTGGTAAGGTCGGAGAAACCTCTCGCCATATCGCTTCGCGTCGTATCCACATATCTGCCGATACGGTAAAAATGTTCGCCTGTATTAAAACAGTCCTGACGCAGTGTCTCGTAACTTTCGGCGATGGAGTCGATGGACTTAATAAAGGTTTCCGTTGAAACCGACTGGGCATGAACGGCGCCGGTGATACTGTCGATCCTGTCGTGAATGGTCTGCATCTGATCGTCCATACGGTTCATGTCGTTGACGGACTGCTGTACTTTATCGTTGCTGTCCTCAAGATGGGCGGTGGTGTTATTTACCAGATCCATCAGTTCGGAAATGCTTTCCTGAAGTTCCGAAACATATTTAACAACGGTTTCGGCGGAACGGGTGGTGTTGCTTGAAAGTTCCTTTACCTGATTAGCGACAACGGCAAATCCCTTTCCGGCTTCTCCTGCCCTTGCTGCCTCGATCGAAGCGTTTAAGGCAAGAAGACCGCTCTGGTTGGCGATTTTTTTGATCATGTCGATAATATTGGTAACTTCCTCGATCTTCTCGTGGAAATCCTGTACCTTGTCGTTGATACTGCGGATCTCGGTCACGGATTCCTTAACGGAAGAAATGGTATTGTTCATATTGGCTACGCTGCTGTGCGACACTTCAATAGCAGCCTGGGTAGCGTCCTTGATATAACTTACTTCGTCTGAAATACGGGTGGTGGAGGATTCAAACTCCTTGCTGGAGGAAGTCATTTCCTGAATGGAACTGCTCTGTGAAGTAACGTGTTCCATCATCTCCATAACAAGGGAGCTGTTTCCAATTTGTTCCATTGCTTCATTCATTCGCATAACAAAATTGTTATTGGTACGCTTAAATGCAATTACCAAATCGTTGACTTTCTGACCGTACATGGGATCACTGAAACTCTCCGGATCGACGGGAGTGTAATCGCCGGCGATAATGCGGTCCATTGCCTCCATTAATAATTGATTGTCAGCGGCGGTATTTATAGAGCTGTTCTTCTTCTTAAACATAATGATACCTGCCTTTTCTCAAGAGTCTTTTCAATATACTAATTATAGCAAAGAGTATGTTTTTTTTCAACATTTACTTAGGTTACTGTTCGAATATTCACGAAGCGACGTCACGTCCGTGGAAAACCAGTCGGGAACGGGGAAGTTCTCCGCTTCGTCCGTGGAAGCAAATTCCACTTCCGCGAGAACCAGCCCGGCATGGCGTCCCTCAAAGATATCCAGCTCGATCGTATATTTGTCCCCGTAAGGGATTTCATACCGTTTTTTGGTGATAATAATACCGTCCGCTTTTGGGCGCAGGTGCAAATAACTTTCTTTATCCAGAGGAAGATTATATTCTTCACGGACAAGGAAACCTTTGGACTTGTATGTAAGATAATATGCGTCGTTATCCCGGCGTATGCGGACGACCGGCTCCGTGTTCAGGTATGCCTGCTCGATCTGACGGCAGTGAAAGCCGTTCAGATCATAGGGAATGTGGTCTACCAAAAATTTGCGCTCTATTTCCATATCTGCCTCCCGTCTGCGATTTCTCTAATAGGAAATTACGTTGCAATTTTATTATACATGATTTATTATAAATTGAAAAGAATGAAACGGAGGATTTGGTATGGCAAAAGCATATGTATTTCTGGCGGACGGATTTGAGACGGTGGAGGCGCTCGCCGTAGTCGATATTCTGCGTCGGGCGGGAGTGGATACCGTCACGGTAGGCGTTTCCCAAAGCAGGGAGATCACCAGCGCGCAGAAGGTTATCGTGAAGGCGGATAAAATGCTGGCAGACGACGGATATACGGACGGAGATATCGTGTTCCTGCCGGGCGGTATGCCGGGAACGACAAACCTTGAGGCGGACAAAAAGGTTCTGGATATTGTCAAAAAACAATATGAGGCAGGGAAGATCGTCGCGGCGATTTGCGCGGCGCCAAGTATCCTGGGGCACATGAATATCCTTCAGGGAAAGAAAGCAACCTGTTATCCCGGATTTGAGAAGGATCTGTACGGAGCGCAGGTTCTGGCGGAGCGCGTCGTGGAGGACGGCAATATGATCACAAGCAGAGGAATGGGAACGGCGGTGGATCTGGGACTGGCGCTCGTAAAGCGGGTATGCGGCGGCGAGGCGTCCGATAAGATCGCTTCGGGGATCCAGTATCGTTAGAAGGATAAAATAGAGAAAAAAGATACTGCCGTCTACATGATCAACCATGTAGACGGCAATACTTTCCTTTTACTTGACAGGATTATTACTTGCCGGAAGACATCTGCTCTTCCTGCTTCTTGATCATTTTTCTTACCATTTCGCCACCGATTGAACCGGCCTCACGAGATGTTAAGTCGCCATTGTAACCTTCCTTTAAGTTCACACCAAGTTCCGATGCAACTTCCATCTTGAACTTATCCATTGCTCCCTTTGCTTCAGGTACAGATGTTTTGTTCTTGCTTGTCATGTCAATTCACCTCCGCTAATGATTCGAACTGTCAGACTTCGTCCTGTCTGACCATTTATTTTAATCAGATAAGCAACGTTCATTGCTTATCTGCAATGTTCATCACTTATCTTGGTATTATTATGGTTCGAACGAGGAAAAATATAATGGCAATTTGTAGCAAAAGAAATTTGAAATGATTTAAAATGATGAAAAAAGTTTTCTTTACATTTACAAAAAGAGTATGATATAATGACATGATGTGTACATGTGTGGCAACATGTGGACGATGATAAATATTTTCTGTTAAAACAGATAAGAAACGCATATACATTTGCAAGGAGGAAGTTTTAATGGGTTTTCAGGTTGAAAATTTAGAAGAAAAGAATATGGTGAAGCTGACAATTTCGGTTTCGGCGGAAGAATTTGAGAAGGGTATGCAGAAGGCGTATGAAAAGAACCGGTCCAAGATGAACGTACCGGGTTTCAGAAAAGGTAAGGTCCCGAGACAGATGCTTGAGAAGATGTACGGTCCCGCCGTATTTTATGAGGACGCTGCCAACGCGCTGATACCTGACGCGTATGCTCAGGCGGCGGAAGAAAGCAGGCTCGATATCGTTTCACAGCCTGAGATCGACGTGGTACAGATTGAAAAGGGCAAGGAATTTATTTTTACGGCTGAGGTTGCGGTAAAACCGGAAGTGAAGCTGGGTGAATATAAAGGCGTTACGATTGAGAAAGTGTCCGTAGACGTAACGGACGAGGAAGTCGCGGCGGAACTGGACAGGGTAAGGGAACAAAATTCCAGAACCGTTACGGTTGAGGGAAGACCGGTAGCCGATAAGGACGTTGCCGTGATCGATTTTGACGGTTATGTGGACGGCAAGGCTTTTGAGGGCGGTAAAGGCGAGAATTACTCTCTTACGATCGGCTCCCATTCTTTTATTGATACGTTTGAAGACCAGTTGATCGGTAAGAACGTGGGCGACGAAGTGGAAGTCAACGTTACGTTCCCGGAGGATTATCACGCGGAAGAACTCAAGGGCAAGCCTGCGATGTTTAAAGTAGTGATCAAGGAAATCAAGGCGAAGGAACTTCCGGAACTGGACGATGAATTTGCGCAGGACGTTTCCGAATTTGATACGCTGGAGGAATATAAGGAAGACGTTAAGAAAAATCTGATCGAGAGAAGGACCAAGAACGCGGAGCGTGAGAAGGAAGCGAGAGCGGTAGAAAAAGCGGTGGAAAATTCCGGACTGGACGTTCCGGAAGCCATGATCCAGTATCAGGTGCGCCAGATGGCGGAAGAATTTGCCCAGAGAATGGCGCAGCAGGGCATGTCCATTGAGCAGTATATGCAGTATACCGGTATGACGCCGGATAAACTGTTTGACGATATGAAACCGGAAGCGGAAAAGAGAGTCAAGAACGGTCTTGTGCTGGAAGCGATCGTTGAGGCGGAAAAGATCGAGGCGACCGACGAAGAGTTTGAAGAGGAATTAAAGAATATGGCTTCCATGTATCAGATGGACGTTGAAAAGATCAAAGAGTTAGTCGATGACGCGGCAACAGAGCAGATCAAAAAGGATATTGCCATTAACAAGGCGGTTAAACTTGTCGCGAAAGAAGCTAAGGAAGTTTGATCTTAAATGAAATTGAATGAAATGAGGTAATGGTGGTTATGAGTTTAGTACCTATGGTCATTGAGCAGACAAGCAGAGGAGAAAGGTCTTTTGATATTTATTCAAGACTTTTAAAGGAACGTATCGTCTTCCTTGGGGAAGAGGTAAATGAGACAACGGCGAGCCTTGTGGTAGCGCAGCTTCTTTTCTTGGAGTCAGAGGATCCGGGAAAAGACGTCAGCCTGTATATCAACAGTCCGGGAGGTTCCGTTACGGCAGGCATGGCAATCTATGATACCATGCAGTACATCAAATGCGATGTGTCAACGATCTGTATCGGTATGGCGGCAAGTATGGGAGCGTTCCTTCTTTCCGGCGGTGCAAAGGGAAAGAGAATGGCGCTGCCGAATGCGGAGATCATGATCCATCAGCCGCTTGGAGGCGCCCAGGGTCAGGCAACCGACATTAAGATCGCCGCGGAGCATATCCTCAAAACGAAAGAAAAGTTAAATAAGATCTTATCGGAAAATACGGGGAAACCACTTGACATTATCGCGCAGGATACAGAAAGAGATAACTGGATGACGGCGGAGCAGGCTGTGGAATACGGTCTGATCGACAGTGTTGTCACAAAAAAGAAATAATCCAATAAGGGGAGTATCGTATCTCCCCTTTTTGCAATTTTTTTGATGTGGGAGGAATTAGTTTTGGCAGGTAAGAAGATGGATGATGTATTGAGATGTTCATTCTGTAACAAAACGCAGGATAAAGTGCGCAAGCTGATCGCGGGACCGAACGGAACCTATATCTGTGA
>JAMPBI010000196.1 GCA_023666775.1 Alistipes sp.
GTACTATGGCGGGGGCGATCTGACGGCGTATCGGACGGAGAGCGGTATCCTTGATCTGGAAAAGGACGTTTATGTGCTGGAATTGTCGGGAAAAACCTTCTGCGTTTACGACAGGGTTACGGACACGCAGATCAGCAGTAACATTTCCGGCGGGACCACGAACGCGCAGACTGCCGATAACATTTCCGGCGAAAACACGGATACCAAAGTCACCAGCAAAGTTCTGGGGATCCGCGAGGGAAAGATCGTCAATTATTTCATGGATTACAAAACCGTGTGGGAGAATGAAACATATATCGACGGCCGTGTCGCGGATTTTCGGGAAAATTCCGTTGACGTCGTCACTTACAAACATGTGGCGGAAAGAACCGATACGGAAGAAACGTACTGCGCCATGACGGAATATTTTTACTATAATGAAAGGAAAGACATTTTTGAGCGGTATCCCGTTTACGCGTTGAAGAAGGAAGCCGTTTTTGCCATGGAGGGCAGCGAGGAAGAAATTTACCGTTTTTGGGGGTCTTTTGCCGGGGACGCGGACGGTTTCAGCTATGCGGAATGTGACGGAAAGGTCATAATGATGGGATATTCCAGATATCAGGAGGACTCGCGGACGGTTTACCGCTACGGCGTTTATGAGTATGACAAGAAAGAAAATCGTCTGGGCAAATGTATTCTGAGCGGAAACGGTAATTATGAAAATCTGGACGCGGATTCCGCAAAAGAGGTGGAAACCTATGAACGGGATAAGTCAAATGCCGTTTACGCGCTTTTGACGGAATATGAGAAGGGCATTACGAATACCAGCGACGGAACCGTTCTGGAACACCGGGAATGGATCGGGGAAGACGCGGCGTATATCCGTACCAGCGAGTGGACAAAGGATAATGAACTTTTGATGTACATTACAAAGGTTCCGTTCGTGTATGAGAACGGAAGAGCCTATCATGCCGGGGAAGGACCGGTGAGGGTAACGTATGACAAGATCACAAACAAGGAAGAATTTGACTGGGTATATACGGATCACTATTACGACGATGTACGGATACCGGATCTGTTTTGCTATAATATCCAGGAGATGATCGCGGAACAGAACCTGGAGAGATATATGGACCCGCAGTCGGCGTTTTACGCGTATTTTCATGTGTCCGGAGGACAGATGAAGAAAATGACCGTGAGAAATAATTTCGGTCTGGAAATCGTAGGTATCCAATATGAATTTGCGGACGGAGAAGTTCTGTCCGTGGATCTGTACCGGGATTACCAGGGCGTCTACGCGGTGTACGCCGGTGGTCCGAGAATAGGTTATGAGACAAATCAGTGGTACGCGATGTGTACGGAAGAAGATTGGGAAAATGCCGTGCCGGTGGAGGAATTTTCTTATGAAATGCTTCGGGACAACAAAAGTCTCATTCTGAAAAAACAATTGGCGCCGAATGTTGAGTTATATTCCAATGCCAATGGATACGGAACGGTGCTGAAAGACGGCGGCAGGACAAGGCTGCTTCCTTTTGCTTATGATCTTCAGGTATCTCCTCAATTTTTTACGGGAGATTATGACAATGACGGTGTGAGCGAGTATTGCGTGATAAATTGTGTGGGAAGAGGAACCGGGTACTATCAGGACGAAGTGTCGATAATCGATTCAATCAACCGCCTGTATGACCGGGTATATCCGTTTGACCGGTCGGACGCGGTGGCGATGATCGATAAAAACCTGCGTATCTGGTATAATGAAGATAAGACGCAGATTTACATTAGCCTTGGAAAATATGATAAAGTTGCTTTCAGCACGTACGTGCGTATGGACGACGGCGGCACTCGCGCCAAGATGGGTAAAATCACTTATGGCGATATCTGTTACATGACTTGTGAGAACGGTCTTATCAACTGCGATGTGCTGTTGCAGTATGTGCCTTACGACTGGGTGACCGGCGTGGCTTTGTCGGAACTGGATAGTGCTTCGAGAACGTCGGTATGGGACTGGGTGCATTTACAGGTCCGCTATGCCGGAAACGGGGAATTTGTGTTGGAAAACATTTCCCTTGCGAGCGATGAGGAAGTGGGGAGATAAAACCTTTTGGTATAAACTGATGAACAAATCGAGACTTCTGATGAGGTCTCGGTTTTTTTATACTGTTTTGTAAGAAGTTTCATGTATTTCAAAACGGAGGAAAGAAGAGATGAATAATTTTATTTTTGAGAACGGTACCAAGGCGATTTTGGGAAAAGGCTGCGTAAAAGAATATCTTTCCTGCTTTTTGCAAGGTTACGGAAAGAATGTGCTGCTGGCTTACGGAGGGGGCTCTGTCAGGGAGAACGGTATTTATGATGGAATCACGGGGATTTTACGCGACAGCGGAAAAAATATCATAGAATTTGGCGGTATCATGGCAAATCCCACTTATGCGAAGGTGCTGGAGGGCGCTAAGACCGCCCGGGAAAATCAGGCGGATATAATCCTGGCGGTGGGCGGCGGCAGCGTTATGGACTGCTGCAAGGCGGTGTCTCTGGCGGCGAAATATGACGGGGACGTCTGGGAGGATTTTTGGGCGAAGCCCGGAATTATTGACTTTGAACCGCTGCCGCTGTGCGTGTTTGTCACCGTCAGCGGGACGGGGAGTGAAATGAACGGCGGAGCGGTTATTACAAACGAGGACGTAAAGATTAAGACGGGCAGGGATTATCCGAAATGCAATCCGAAACTGGCGCTGCTTGATCCGGAGTATACTTACAGCGTACCGGAAAAACAGATGGTTTCCGGCGCTTTCGACACCCTTTCCCATATTATGGAGATTTATTTCAGCGAACCCGACGAGCCAAATGTTTCCGACGACATTGCCGAGGCGTTAATGCGGGGTGTGATCCGCGACCTGCGCGCCGCGATTAAAAATCCGAAGGACTATACGGCAAGGAGCAATCTTATGTGGGAGGCGGCGATGGCGGAGAACCGCGTTATCAAGCTGGGTAAGAAGACGGATTTTGAGTGCCATATGATGGAACATCAGCTTGGCGCGTATACCGACTGCAATCACGGGGAGGGACTGGCGGTTCTGCACCCGTTTACTACCGCCGCATTTACAAAAACGGGCTGGCGAAATTCCGTCGGTTCGCGACGGAGGTATGGGGCATTTTGGAAGACGGCAGAACCGATGAGGAAATTGCCCTTGCCGGAATTGAGGCGTTGGAGGATTTCATTTTGGAAATCGGTCTGCCGGTAACGCTCCGCGATCTGGGTATCCGTGAAGATATCGACCTGAAATCCATTGCCGATTCCTGCGTCTGCGTGCAGGGAGCTTATAAGATCCTGACCCGCGGGGAAATCCTGGAAATTTTTAAGGCATGTTATTAATGAAAAAAGGAGAAGAAACGATGAAGAAGATAATTACATTTTTAATGAGCATTTCACTGGTATTTACTCTCACTGCCTGTGGTAATGATAATTCCGGCAACGGGAGCGTGCAGAACCCTTCCACACAGACCGACGCCGCCAACGCGCCGGAGAGCGTCTCAACCGAAGCGGAGGGTGGAACCACAGCCGAAACAACGGCGGAGATAAACCCGACCGGAACCACAGCCGGGACGATTTCGGAAAGTGAGGGAGGAAAGACGCTGGTAGTTTATTATTCCGCGTCGGGCAACACCAAAACGGCGGCGGATTATATCGCGGCGGCAACCAATGGAGACATTTTTGAGCTGGTTCCGGTAGAAGCCTACAGCAGCGCGGATTTAAACTGGACGGATAATCAGAGCCGTGTGGTATATGAGCATAACAATCCGCAGGCAAGGGACGTGGCGCTCGTGGAGGCGACGGTTTCCGGCTGGGATTCTTACGACACGGTCTTTATCGGGTATCCGATATGGCTTGCGTACCACAATTTGATACAATGCACCCAAACGTGAGTTTGGGTGCAAAATTTAACGATAGGAATTAGGCAGTTTTTACTTTACAATGTAATGACGATGTTGTATAATGGCTGTAGGAGGGATGATTATGGCAAATACATCATTACTACAGGTACGGACTTCAGCAGAGGATAAGGAGAAAGCATCCGCGATACTGGAAAAGCTGGGAACAAACCTGTCGGCGGTTGTAAATATGCTTATCAAGCAGATCATTATCACGGAAGGGATTCCGTTTGAGGTAAAGATGGGCCGTCCCATTTATTCAGCGGAAGAAGCGGTAAACGAAGTGAGGGCGACAATGGCATTTGAGGACATGGATTTGACGGAAGAGGATATCCGGATGCTGTATGCTTATAAGAACGGGGATGTTTCGGGGGATAATCTGCGTCAGGAGATTTTGGGAGGTGCAAAGTAGCGTATGCCGGATGAGTTATACTGCTACCCAGGCTCCAACGTCCTGAAAAATAAAATGGGGATACGGGACTTGGAACGGCTGCATGAGATGGAGCGGAAACTGACCATGCTGCGGATTCTGGAGCTGCTGGATAAGCCTGTGAGGGGCGCTTTTGATTTGAAACACCTGCAGGCGATTCATGCCTATATATTCCAGGATGTGTATGATTGGGCGGGGGAGCTTCGGAAAGTTGATATCGCAAAAGGGAATATGTTCTGCAATGCCATGTTCCTTTCCGGGCAGGCGGAGGAGATTTTTGGAAAGCTGAAAGCGGAGGATTACCTGCATGGGCTGGGTGAGGATGACTTTGCTGTCCGGCTGGCATATTATTTTTCTGAAATCAATGCCCTGCATCCGTTCCGGGAAGGCAACGGCCGGAGCCAGAGGGAATTCATCCGATGTCTGGCGTTACATAACGGATATGTGATAAATTTTATGAATGCAGGTAAGGATGAAATGTTGGAGGCGAGCAGGGAGTCTTTCCTCTGCGAGTATGGAGCAATGGAGAGGCTGTTCAGAAAATGCCTCAGAAAGCGATAGGAAAAGCGGGTATAGGATTGTAGAGGTAAAATATGCAAATAAAAACTCGAACAAAGATTTTGCATAGGTGAGATAAAAAATCATTAACAGCCGCCCAGGCGGCTATCAATAATTGATGCCATAGGAATTTTGGTACGATTTGGCGAAAGT
>JAMPBI010000197.1 GCA_023666775.1 Alistipes sp.
TCGATCACCGGGATCTTGGAAGAAACCTTGGAACCGCCGAGAATCGCAACAAACGGTCTTACCGGGTTATTCACCGCGTTTCCGAGGAAATCGATTTCCTTCTGCATCAGATATCCCACAACTGCCGTATCGACAAACTGTGTAACGCCTACATTGGAACAATGCGCTCTGTGCGCCGTACCGAACGCGTCGTTTACAAATACGTCGCAGATGGAAGCCAGATCTTTGGAGAATGCCTCTCCGCACTTGGACTCCTCCGCACGGAAACGTGTATTTTCAAGAAGGATAACTTCTCCTTCCTTCATTGCCTCAACCGCCGCTCTTACGTTCGCGCCGACAACTTCGTCGTCCGCGACAAACTTCACTTCCTGTCCGAGGATTTCCGAAAATCTCTTCGCAACGGGAGCCAGCGTAAAGTTGGCGTCCGGTCCCTTCGGTTTGCCAAGATGGGAGCAGAGAATAACCTTGCCTCCGTCCGCAACCAGTTTCTTGATCGTCGGAACCGCCGCGACAAGCCGGTTCTCATCGGTGATCTTACCGTCTACGATAGGAACATTAAAATCCACACGCACCAACACTCTTTTACCTTTTACATTAATATCATCTACTGATTTCTTGTTAAGCATGAATAAATAGCCTCCTTAAATTTTATAAAAAGGGCCCGGTCCTATAGTTTTCCTACATAACCGGACCCAAATGGATCGTTCCGAAACCGGATTAGTTTAATTCAGCAAAATATTTGATCGTTCTTACCATCTGGCTTGTGTAAGAATTCTCATTGTCATACCATGAAACAACCTGAACATGTGTATTTCCGTCTTCCATAGGAGCTACCATTGTCTGGGTCGCGTCAAATAAGGAACCAAATCTCATACCGATCACATCGCTTGATACGATCTCGTCCGTATTGTAACCGAAGCTCTCTGTCTGAGCCGCCTTCATAGCCTCGTTGACCTGATCCTTTGTTACGGAACCTTTAACAACCGCTACAAGGATTGTTGTGGAACCGGTCATGGTAGGAACTCTCTGTGCGGAACCGATCAGCTTGCCGTTCAATTCCGGAATAACAAGACCGATTGCCTTAGCAGCGCCTGTTGAGTTCGGAACAATGTTCTGCGCGCCTGCTCTTGATCTTCTCTTGTCGCCCTTTCTCTGAGGTCCGTCAAGGATCATCTGATCGCCTGTGTAAGCATGAACGGTTGTCATGATACCGGACTGGATCGGAGCAAGGTCGTTAAGAGCCTTAGCCATAGGAGCAAGACAGTTTGTCGTACATGACGCAGCCGAAATGATGGTGTCGTCCTTTGTCAAGGTATTGTGGTTTACATTGAAAACAACGGTCGGAAGGTCGTTGCCTGCCGGAGCGGAAATAACTACCTTCTTAGCGCCCGCGTCAATATGCGCCTGCGCCTTAGCCTTGCTTGTATAGAAACCTGTACACTCAAGAACGACGTCTACGTCAAGCTCTCCCCATGGAAGCTCCGCCGCGTTTGCCTTAGCGTAAATCGTGATCTTCTTGCCGTTGACCGTGATGGAATCCTCACCGTAAGATACGGTGCTTGCATACTTGTATGTTCCCTGAGCCGTATCATACTTTAATAAGTGAGCTAACATTTCCGGGCTTGTCAGATCATTGATCGCAACTACTTCATATCCTTCTGCATCAAACATCTGTCTGAATGCAAGACGTCCAATACGTCCGAAACCGTTAATCGCTACCTTTACTGCCATTTTTGTAATCCTCCTAAAAATGTGAATTAGATTTGAATTGATTGAAGTGCAATCTTTGACACCTCAATCAAAGATTGTTAATAAAAAATCAACCAAATACATATTACAAGATTTGGTAAAAAATATCAAGTGGAATTTGCGACTTATTTTTCGTTATTTTTGTGAAAAATTACCAAATCACCACGCATTGACTATTATTCACGGACAAATATAAAATTATTCTTAAAAAATTACCTACATCTCATAATACATAAGCGTGTCCTTCAAAACGCCTCCGTTCTGACCGCCCGCCTTAATGTATTTGTTGTATACACCCGTATAGCGCTGCTGCTTTTTCACCATCTCCGTCTCGAACCTCGCGATCGACGTCTGATACAGCGGATTGATCTTCAGTTCGTCGCGGATCGCCTTCACAAACGGACAGTTGCGCACCAGAATATCCCTGGAAACTTTGTTGAGACGGAAACTTCCTTTGGATTCATACTTGATCCAGTTGATATAATCCCTCACAAAAACTTCACGGTAACTGTTCTTTGCGCGCAAAAGCGTATTCTTGATCTTCTCTTTCGCGTCGGAAGAAAGCTCGCTGTTTTTGCGGTAAAATTGCAGATAAGAACAATATTCCGCCGTCAGCGATTTCTCACGCACATCGTTCCAGTGGATACCCTGTATCTTGCGGCACATCTCCCAGCGGTAACGTCCCACGACCTCCAGCATCAGATCGTCCAGATCCACCGCGGTAAAGATCGGAAACATAAATCTTGCCGGCGTATCGCTTTTCACATCGGAAGTTTCCTGCCACATCATCACTTTTGTTCCCGCGTTCGGCATCAGAATGATATCCGGCAGCACCTCCTTCATGACGCGCTCGTTTGTAATGCCTTTGTCCGCGTCATAAAAAGGAACCTCGCGGTAAAATACGGAATAATCGATCTTACGGATCTCGTTCAGGGCGTTCTCCAGCTTATCCGCCGTAACCAGTATCTTATCCACGGAATTGATCAGATCGTACTCGCCTAAGATCGGACAGAAAATGGTCACCTTGCCGTAAGTCATCTTGTTGACGGACATAAACATATTGTTGATCTCGAACTCAACCCGCTTTTCGGCGCTGTGTACCTCTTCCTTCATCTGTTCCTGGGTAATCTTGCCGGTCTTGCACTGTTCCGTCAGATATGCCGTGAAATTCTGGTCAAAATCATTCTTGGACGTCTCCTTTTCCCCGTTGTAAACGTCTTTGAGCCACCGGTATATCGTGTAAATATGGTCGGAATTACAAATATCCAGGTGCATACATAAATCATACAGAGCTTTCGCGCGTTCCTCGCCCACATAGGACAGGTCCATATACCCGAAATTCAAAAACATTTCCAGTATCGGCGTCAGAGTCGTCTCGTCGGCGACGGCGCGGATAAACACCTTGTAATAGATCTCATAATAAACGGCCGTTATCTTCCTGCGCAGCGTGTATGTATCGGTATCCGTGGAAAACATATCCGGCAGGCTGCGGTACTTCCGGATCATTTCGCTGATGGAATCGATTTCGTCATCTTTATAACCGGCATATTCCAGTATATGGGAAAGAGAATCCACTTTCGTGATATCGATTTCCTTTCTCGCTCCGCTGCCCGTATCCGCTTCCCCGTTATCTTTATTGGCAAGATAATCCTCATATTCCCTTACCCGCCTCGCGACCGTTCTCGCGTTATAAAACTTTGCCTTTTCGGCAAAATCTTTGATCTGACCGATATGTTCCGTAACCGGTTCCACGTCCAGTTTCTTCTTGCGGGTCTCCGCCGCCATATCGAAAAACAGTTGGAACAGATCGTTCCCATGCTCGCCGATCAGGATTTCCCTGTTGTACGACAGATACGCCTCCATCTCGCAGATACCCATGGTAAAACGCCTCATCTGGGCGGCCGCCTCCATGATCGTACCCACCGTAAGGCTGTCGTCCTTTTCCATGAGCTGGATATAATCTTTCAGATAATTCCTCACAATGCTGACGCTGTTGTTCACTTCCCATATTTCCGCCCGGTGCTGCATTCTGAGAGGCTTATAATGTTCCATCGGATAAAAGGTCTCCGCCTCGATCCGGTATTTGCCGCAAAGATTCTTGTAATCGTTGTACAACGTCTCCACAAAGGTGTGGAACTTCCGCGTTTTACTGTAAAGTTCCGAATATAAACACAAAAGCTGATGACGCTGTTCGATCGCCGACTTTAAAAATACATGACGGATCTTTTCCTGCCCGGCAAGAACCTTCTTTAATTCTTCCGCGTTCTCACAGGAAAACGCCGCGAGAACCGTATCTTCTCCCGCGATATAATCACATAATAAAATATCCCTCTCCAAAATCCCGATAATGGAATTTTTCTCCAGTTTCACCTCAAACAGCCCCATTTTCTGAATGACCGTTCCCTGCTGTACCAGATACCAGTATCTGGACTTGTCGTTTTTCCTGGCAATAACCGCCCCGCTCTTATATTCGATAACTTCCATACTCCGCTGCCTTCCTATATCTAAATGAAACAATGTTACATGTGCCGCGCCTTAAACGCTCATATAATACTTTAACACCATCTGCTCATTTTCTCAAGTCCCTCAGCCAAAAATTCTTTTGGCGATACACCGCGCGGTCTGTGTCGCCGCCAGCCCCTCCTGTCCTGTTTCTTTCAGGCATGCGGGGATCTGTTTTCCTATCCGCCGCATGGAATCGATCACCTCGTCCGGTCCGATCACGCTCCTTATTCCCGCCAGCGCCATCTGCGAGGCGGTCACCGCGTTGACGGCGCCCAGAACATTTCTTTTTATACACGGAACCTCCACCAGCCCCGCCACCGGGTCGCAGGTAAGTCCCAGCATGTTTTTCAGCGCAAGCGCGCAGGCATGAATGATTTCCTCGTTACTGCCGCCCTCCAGAAACGCGACGGCTCCCGCCGCCATCGCGGACGCGGAACCGATTTCCGCCTGACAGCCGCCTTCCGCCCCCGATATCGACGCGTTCGCGGCAATGATCTCACCGATTCCGCCCGCAACATAAAGCGCCTCCACGATCCGCTCGTCCGGCAGATTTTTCTGTTCCCGGTAAGTCAGTAAAACCGCAGGTATAACGCCGCAGGAACCTGCCGTCGGCATGGCGGCGATCCTTCGCATGCAGGCGTTGGATTCTCCCATCTTAACAGCCTTTTCCATAACCTGCATAAGAAAATCGCCGGCTAACGAATTTCCCTTTTGCCTGTAGCTTTCCAGTCTGGCTCCGTCGCCGCCCGCCATACCGCTGACGGAACGAAGACCGGGATTATAGCTT
>JAMPBI010000198.1 GCA_023666775.1 Alistipes sp.
TTCTCTGGTATAATAAAATACCCCCCGCCGCAAAAACCGCCGCGAAAAACAAAATAATATACAGTACCAGCGAATAGTCCTCCCGCGAATTGATATTCATTATCATAAATACACTGAATATTATAACAAAACAGACCATACAGACAATGGTAATATTTTTTATGATCTTTTGACGGTCTATCAGTTCCTTCGTATCCATGGCAAGCGCCGCCTTCTCGCCGGTCAGCGCGTTCATGTCTTTCTTGACTACCTGAAGGTAGATCTCGTTGTTTTTCAGATTTTTGATCCCGTCAACGATGGTGTCTTCCTCTTCCTGCATTTGTATATACCGTGTTCCCGAAAGTTTCTTCTCTCCCGTGAACAGCATTTTCCGGTCAACCGCCAGATCCGCGATGGACTTGGCAAGATATGTGATCTTGCCGCGCACCTCTTTGGACTGGCTTTCAATGATCTGGATATCCGCGAAATAGGAACTGATCGTTTTATATTCCTTTTTGGCGTTTTCCACGCTGTTATTACATTCCACGATCGCCTCGCACTGTTCTTCCACATAGCGGTTGCGTTCTTCGTAAGACAGCTTGGAAAAGTCCACGGCTTCCAGTTTTGTGTCCACCGCTTCGATCTCTATCTCCATATCCCGTTGTCTTTTTTTCTTTCCAAATATACTAAACAAACTCATTTTTTGATCCTTTACTATTTCATGCAGACCGTATAATCCGCTTTCCATTTATCGAGAAGCTGTTTTAAGGAAGCGTTATACTCCGCATAATTCCCCTGCGAACGCAAAAGTCCGATACGGGCGACCTCGATATATTCGTCGCTGTCCATGATCTCCCTTGCCAGTCCGTCCATCTCCTCCATACACATACCACGCAGCTCACTGTCGTCCAGTTCTTCTTCCACCGCGATCCCCGCCAGCGCCGCCGCCATGTAATACTCTCTCAGCGATTCCTCGTTTCCGCTCAATCCGAACGCCATCTTAAAACATTCCGCCGCCTGCTCATAGTGGAACAGTCTTCCGTAGGCGACGCCCGTATTATGAAAAACATTGCCGTAAAAATCATCTTTCATGGTATGCTCTTTCTCGTTCAGGATATCGGCGTAATTTTTTATGGCGCTGTCAAACTTATTATTCAGCAGGAAATTATCGGCGCGCCTTTTCAGCCGTTCCTCCGTCCCCAGCGCGCTGATATTGTCGATCAGCGTCCGAAGGTCGTCCACTTCTTTTTTGGTATAATAATCCGCGTAGAGCAGGATCGTAATGACCATCTCCCGAAGCCCCGCCTTCTTCTCTTTCAGAAACGTTAATTCCTCCGCAAGCCATGCGTCCTTTGTCTCGTCGCGCAGAAAGCCGATCAGGTCTTCGTCAACAAAATCGCTGCTCAAAAGATAAATATTGTTGTACAGACTGTAACACAGTTCTTCTATGGAATAAATATAAATCCCCAGACTGCTGATATAATAAGGCTTCTGTGCTTCTTCGCTTCTGCATAAAATCAGTCCGTTCATGGCTTTCTCCTTTCTCCGCGTTTATAACTTAATGTCCCTGTGGATCGCTTTTCCCGTGGATTTATAATAATCCCCGAAGCCCATATCCCGGATACAGATCCTGCAGGCGGACGCGCCGTTAAAATCCAGTTCCAGCATTACCTTTGTCATTTTTTCGGGACGCGCCGGAAACTCGTCTAAAGAGATCACCACGTCCTGATCCGGTTTTTTCTCGATCGGTCTTACATGTATGATGATTTCCTTTACGTCATTTACCACAAAGCGAAGCCTTTTCGCCGCCATATACCAATTTGTTCCCGCTTTGACGGCACGATATACCTTCGCGGCTTCGCGCTCCACGATATCAATGTCAAAATCCGCCAGAATCCTGTCCTCGCAGGCAAGGATCCTATTTTTGTAATTACCGCCGTAAAAGTATTCAAACGCGCCCTGCGCGGCGCCCTTGGCATACAGATTTTGTCCCACAAAAGCCCGCTTCCTGTAACATGCCGCCTGAATAAATTTATCCAGGTTTCCGTAAGCCTCAAAGCCGTCTCCCGTGAGGTACACGGCGGACATCGCGGCAGATCCGGCAAGACGTCCCGCCGCCTGCGCCAGTTCCTTATCGATCTCCGCTTCCGTCACGGACTGGACCCGCTCCGTCGTGCTGTCCACCATAACGACTGTTTTTTTATCCATAAAAGGCGCGTAATTCATATACGAGTAAGTCAGCCTTTTCCCGCTGAAATCATAGAGTGCGACGCCTCTCTTATATAATTCTTCCCCTGCGTTGAGACTGTAATAAATAAAACTTTCCGTCCGGTTCATCAGCAGGATATCCTTCGAGGTAAAATCCATTTTTTTCAGGACGGTCTTCACGTTATCGAGAAGTTTTTTATTAAACTTATCCACGCATACCGCGGCTTTATCCACCTTTTCGATATCCGCCACACGGATACACTCCCGGACGACAAAGCGCAGCAGACACTCTAAGATATCCACCGGCATATACTGTTCTTCTTCCAGTTCGATCGCGTCGCCCGCGAGAACCTTGTCCATAATGTCCTCTACCTTCAGATACTCTCCGTCGTCAAAATATTTCTTTCCGGTATCGCCAAACGCCCACTTATTCTCGCCTTTTTTCTTGTACCCTACCGTGGGAATATAATACGTCTGTGAAGCAAATCCCAAAATTACCGATTCCGGTTCTTCCATTCCTTCGATCATGTAACTTGCCTGAATATATCTGCTGCCCAGATCAATACCTATAAACAGTTTTTTCTCATCAGCCATCGTGTTTCACCTCTTTCTATAATGGCTTGAAAAGTTTCTCCGACAACTGTTCCGACATAACGTAACCGCTCATCATCTTCTTCAGCGTCTGCACATCCTGGAGTTCGATACAGGCAAGCATATCGTTGATCAGATCGTATCTTCCCTGTGATATCTCTTCCTTTATGGTCTGATTCGTTATATTGCCGCTCTCCGTCAGTTCCTCCGTGCCGTCCTCGTGTTCCGTGATATAATACTGCATGGAATCTCCGTAAAACAGCACGAAACTCTTTGTAAAAATACCTTCAAAAGTATTATCCATATTATCCACCATATACTCATTGACACCGTCGCCGCCCTCGATAACGTAATGTATCAGAACACGTTTTTTCGGGTTCGTCCGATATTCGAGGATTGTTTTATCCATAATGCTGTGGGGAATATCGATACAGACAGCAAGTTTTTTATAAAAATCAAAGATCCGTTTTTTATCGATCATTTCACCCACAAGCCTCTGCGCGAGCTTTACCTGCGTCTGTGTGAGTTCGATGGTTTCGATATCCTCCGCGTAATATTTTAACAGCGCGAGCTTACATACGTCAACGGTGTCCGCTTCCTCCGACAGCCGGTGTTCGATCACCCGGAACACGTCGTTGTTGATCACCATGCCCTTGACAAAAAAATTGTACGAATGGTACGCGATGTACGCCTCCAGAACCCGCTCCCTCGCTCCGTGATTGTAATAACTTTCAAATATTTTCGCGAAATAACTGCTGTAAGAGCGGATAAACATCATCTGGCACAGAAGCCGTTCTTCCAGCTCCGACGTATCCATGTCAAAGCCCTTCGCCGCCTTCCACAGTTCCGTCATATCCTTCGTGGAACAATCATAATACTTTACAAGATAACGCAGGACATACTCGTCATATTTGCGCTGCTTAAATACCATTTCGCAGATGGAAAGCACCTCGCTGTCAAAGCTGTCGTCAACGCTCTCGATAAGACTCCTGCACATGCGCAAAAGCCGCTTCGGATTGACGCCCAGCGCCCCCCGCTCCCGAATGACCGCCAGCGCCTCGTCATATTTTCCGTTCATGATATACGTTTCGGTAACCTTGATCCTCGCCTGCTCGTCCAGCCTGCCGATATCCAGCGGAATATATTCCTCGTCAAAGTCGTCGCCGTCGTATTCCGAATAATAATAATCAATGATCCTATTGATAAATTCGTTTCTGTAATATTCCGATAACCGTTTATCCCGAATGATATTCTTATAGCAGCAGACCATATCGTAGTCGGAATACCCGTATTTTTTACTGTTCTCACAAAAATAAAGGGAAATCCATAAATCGTCTTTCAGGTACTTAAACGCAAGGGGGATATATTTATCATTGTCAAACATTTTGGTACATTCATATAACCCCGGATCAATGTAACGCTTTCCTTTCCTGTCCCCTACAACGATCCCCGCGCTCTCCGTAAACAGATTAATATACGCCTCGCCGTTGATGATGGGCTTTACCTGAACTTCCTCCGTCTCCTTATGCTTGACATACACAACGGACAATTCCGGATTTTTACATACCAGACGATAGCTGAACAAAATGTTCGCGAGCATTTTACTGGTTTCTTCATTGATCATCGACGGTTCCAGGATTTCCTCGTACAACTTTGCCAGATGTACCGTGATATGCCCCTTCGACACCTGATCCAGCACGAAACGTTCCATCTGGTGGCGGTAATTTTCAAACGTGAGCGTGTCCTCATACCGGTTATGATAAATATTGGCATACAGATACGCCTTCAACCCGTATTCCAGACTGCTGTTATAGGTAAAATACATCAACAGCATTTTCGGGAGGGGCTCCATGGACTTCTTATCGCAGTACAGTAAATAATTTTCGTACAGATTGGTAATACGCAGGTCTGCGTCCACCGCCGCCTTGATCCATTGAAAACCGTCTTTTGGCAGCGCGTCATTCTTGATCATCATGCGGTAGATCGCGGAAAGCAGCGTCTTGCTCTTATTCCGCCCGTATACCTTCGTCATAAGATTCCAATATGTTTTGGAATAGGTCTTTTTATTCTCCGCGATCTCGCCGACATGGGCAAACAGCCTGTCCGAAACCACGTTATGTTTACAGGCAAAAAGTATCGTCTGTATCTCAAAATCATCAAATACCCTTAAAAGAGGGGGCTGCTGCGCAAAGGTGAGCGCCGCCTCCAGATACATAAGAGGACTGGTACAGCCTTT
>JAMPBI010000199.1 GCA_023666775.1 Alistipes sp.
ACATGGGCGCGGTTGATGGTATGTTTTTGCGGTATGGCGGTGAATATTTTGATACATTTGATGAACTATGGAAGAGTTCAAAGGAGTAATTTGAAATTTACTATAAATAGGCTCTGCAAAATATTTTGCAGAGCCAAGAATAAGCTGCGAAACGTACAAGACCCCGTATTGCTACGAGGTCTTCCCATTTTTGTTAATATCTTCTATTAATGCCCTCAAGGCAATATTTTGAAGAATGCTTTCGCAACTTTATTCTACAGTATAGTTTATTCGCTGTCAATAAAAAATATTCAAAAATTGAATATTTGGAAATACATTAATCTGCTGATTTATTAAATATATACAATTCCTGCATTTTTTGGTTTATTTTTTCCATACTTTCTTCGGACAAGGATATTCCATATAACACACCTTTTATATTTCTCGGGTCAAATATTCGTATTTTGCTTATAGTTGTAATTTGATTAACAAGGGCTACGCTGCCTTGCTTCATTTTAGAAATTTCATCATATATTTTTACAAGATAGTTTTGCTGTGCAATATTATGTTGCATTTTTGCATTATAATCATTCAGAAGCGATTTGGCATCATTAATATCTTTATATACATCTGTATTCGATGGTATTACTGTTTCGCTTGTTATTATCAGGCTGGATAATTCTTCGGTTATATTTTTCATACTATCACGCTCTTCACAGAGTTGTTTCCGAACCTTTTCATATTTTGAATTTAATGAACAATAAATTTCATTACCTAAATCTACACTGTTTGAATGAATTGCTTTGTCCTCTTTCAATGAAGTTAGAGGAATGACTGTTACAACAGGAGAGTTATGGTCATTGTTATTATCTAAAACTATGGCATAATGCAATCCACCATACTCGCTGCCAATATTAAATCCAAAATTTAATTTTACTATATTTCCCCTTTTGTATGAAATATTTTTGGTGGGATCGAAATTGTTTTCAAAATCAATGAAACCGGCATAATCTTGTAACCAGTAAGATAGTAGATTAGCTTTTTTTAATTTATCTTCAGATGGAGAATTTATAAAACTTTCCAATAGATTGTTTATTTTTTTGATGGCAATTTTTTTGTTTTTTATTACATCGTCTTTGTTTAGTGGTTTCTTACTCATCAGACCTCTCCTTTAACATTAGTTTTTACAAAGTATTTAATTTAGGTATTCTATGCAGAGTATACGATTTTTTAGAACAATAGTCAAATATAATATAATGGGGCTGTCGCTTTCACTTGTGCGACAGCCCCGACATATTATTATTTTACCGCTTCTTTGGAATATTTTGTCGTGATGATATCCTCGTAAGGAACATTACCGTCAAGCTGACCCGCCGACTCGAGAATATCGCAGAGCAGGTCAAAACTGTCTTTGGTGAAAATCGTATCGTTTTTCCAGGTGTCCTGCTCTTTGTAACGTTCGACAATGATCGCGATGGTTTTCACATCGGTTTCCGGAAACTGCGGGGCAATGATCGCCGCGATTTCATCGGCGCTGTGGCTGTTGACATATTCAAGTCCTTTCTGGATAGCATTCGTAAAACCCTGAATGATTTCAGGATTTTTTTCAATATAGCTTTGTTTTGCGCTGTAAGCGGTGTAAGGAACGTAGCCGCTGTCAACGCCAAGCGACGCTACGACATATCCGTCGCCCTGGAGTTCCAGGTTGGTGGCGTGCGGCTCAAATTCCACCGTCATCTCCCCCTGTCCTCCGCTAAACGCCCCGGCAGTCAGACCGAAATCAATATTCTGGACCATATCCAGATCGTTTTTCGGGTCAATATTGTTCTGTTTTAAAACGTATTCAAATACCATCTGAGGCATACCGCCTTCCCGTCCGGCAAGAACCGTTTTTCCCTTAATGTCTTCCCACTTGAAGTTATCGTTGGCTTCTCTTGAAACAAGGAAGTTGCCCGCGCGCTGGGTGAGCTGCGCGAAATTTACGGCATAGTCCTTGGAACCTTCCAGATATACATATATGGAAGCTTCGGAACCCATAAAGCCGATCTGAGCCTCGTCGGAAACAAGGGCTGTCATAACTTTGTCGGCGCCAAATCCCGTTACAAGAGTCAAGTCAATTCCCGCCTCTTTGAAATAGCCTTCTTCAATGGCGACATATTGCGGGGCGTAGAAAATGGAGTGCGCTACCTCATTTAACGTAACCGGCGTAAGGGCTGCGTCTGTTCCCGCCTCCGTTTTCTTCTCTTTGCAGCCACAGAATGCGCATAAGATCATTAGTAAAGCAAATGTTGCGATAATTCTTTTTTTCATAATTGAACTCTCCTATATTTTCCCTATAAGTTATGCCTTTTCTTTGTAAAGTGTGATTGCATTCCGCGGTTGAACTTGTTACAATATTTATGACGTGTATTTTTTACAGGAAATGGAAATCCTGTTACGGGAAGGACTGAGAAACGGATATGAAGAAAGAGTTAAAATATAAAATTGATCTGCATACGCATACCATTGCGAGCGGACACGCGTATAATACCATTGACGAAATGGTGAAGGAGGCGGAGAAGAAAGGAATGACCCATCTTGGCATTACGGAGCATGCGCCAAAAATGCCGGGAACCTGTCAGGATTTTTATTTTCATAATCTGAAAGTCGTGCCGAGAAAGAGAAAAAATCTGGAACTCCTGCTTGGCTGTGAGGCAAATATTATAAATTATGAGGGCAAGGTGGATCTGGCGGAGTGGGTTTTAGAGGAAATGGACGTGGTCATTGCCAGTATGCACATTCCATGCGTGAAGCCGGGCAGTAAAGAGGAAAATACCAACGCGTATATAAAGGCGATGGAAAATCCGTATATCAACGTTATCGGGCACCCGGACGACGGACGGTATCCGGTGGACTACGAGATGATCGTAAAAGCGGCAAAAGAGACGCATACGCTGCTTGAGATCAACAATAATTCCCTGCGCCCGTCAGGACCCCGTAAGGATACCCGCGCAAATGACGCGGCAATGCTTAGATTATGCATGGAACATGAGGTGATGGTACTGTTTGGCAGCGACGCCCATATCAAAGACGATATCGGGAATTTCGGAATGATTGAGGAAGTGGTAAAAGAGGTCGGTTTTCCGGAAAAACTGATCGCGAACAGCAGTATTGACAAGCTGACAGGCTATCTTAATAGATACAGACAGCCTGTTTAAAAAGTTCATTATAGCGGGTGATAAAAAGCCCCATATCGTATTCCGTAATGCCGGCTAAAGGATCGGCTATCGTTACGGTGCTTTTGCCATAGTCATATCCGCACAATACAACGCAGTGTTCCTGGGATTGCCAGAACACTGTGTTTTCGTTTATCTGCCAGGTGGTTGTGACCGTTGTAGGAAGAAGGTTTATGGTTGTCCAGACAATGACGGGTTTGTCGTCCGCGATCAGCTGGAACAGGGAGGTAAAATTACTTCCCGTGAGGTTATAAACCTTTAGTGAAGAGCGGTTGTCGGCAATATAGCCGGCGGCGGTGTCCACGATGACCGGCGCGAAACAGCCGTAGCTTCCCGCCTTTCTCGGATCGCCGATAAATGCGGTATTCATGTCAACGGTTCCGACGTCGCCTTTTGGAAGGTAGTTGTCGGAAAGGTCGCATTTGTCCACCGCAAGCCCCAGATAGTTAAGCAGCATGGCGAGGGAGGTGACTTCACAGCCGGCAGGAAGTTCCGGGTTTTGCAGGATCACGTTCATCGGAATGACGTGATTTTCGGGAATACCCGGTTCGATCGAGATATGCACGAGATTCGCGTCGATTATTTCCTGCGCTTCCTGCTCGGAAAGGGTGGACTCCACGATGATCTGCGCCATGATCTCTTCCCTTGTGGGCGGCAGCGGTTTATTTCTCTGATACACTCCGTAGAAATACAGTCCCGCGACGCAGGCGGCTACGACAACAAGCGATATCAGTAATGTTTTCATAAATGATTTTATTTCTCTGAAAACGGACATTTTTTCTTTCCTTTTCTGCGTATATATTGAATTATATAGGGAAAAACGGTTTTTCACCCCTGTTTCAAGGGTTGTTTGATCCATACCGGTTTGTTACTGCATTTTCATAAATTGCATCACTCGGAAGATCTATAAAATCATTCCAAAAAACGCAAGTCCGGCTCTCATCAAGCTGTACTTGTTCAAACAGCCCATTAATCGTTTTCAAATCCTGATATTGCTCTATTTCATTTATGTCGTCCTTAACATCATAAATACAATCTTTTCCATCATCAAATACAATATGAAGCAAATATCCTTTTAACGGCTTTACGCTTTTTATTTTGGGTATCATGTAAAGCACCTCCAAATTGAAAAAATCTACTTATAACGGCGGCAATTTACGCAAATTTTGACTATCCCACATTTCAAGTAAATCTTTCTGATTAACCTTCAGCCATTCCTTAACAAGTTCTTGTGCTTTCTTGGGTAAATCTCCTTCCGTCATCTCCATTGTCTGTAAATCAAAAATTCCTATATGTTCACCATATAGAGCATGTATATGGCTTGGGTCATGTTCCTTTGGTTTATTATTCTTTTCCCTTCTACTACAATAATTGTCTGAAAAGTATTATAGCATAGTTCTTACCCTTTTTACAAATAAAAAGGACACCTTGCAGCCTGCAACTCCAATGTTTCCCTTTTTTGAGGATAACGCAACTTTCCTCATCAATGCGCTGTCATTTTTTAATTCTTACTTGAAATTACATACCAACTATGGTATATTAAGAACTGAAAAGGGAAGACCATAGAAGCGGCTACCCTCAAATATTTTGGTACTTAACGCTTTACAGCGTCAGCCGTCACTATTGCGAGTAGTGGCGGCTATTTCTTTCCCTTAAAGATTGCATAACACAAACTTATAAGGGCAACAATGAATATTCCTGTCTGAACAAAGTCAGAGTATGTAATCATCATCTTATCGCCCTCCTTTCTTTCGTCTGGAGGGTTAGCCCCTCCGAAATGGAGGGCAGCCGCCTTTGGCTCTATGGTTTCCCATGCCAT